>CAZUNK010000049.1:0-6084 GCA_964622285.1 uncultured Spirochaetia bacterium | reverse complement strand
GAAGACGACGGGGATCAAGGCCAGTCCGCCACGAAGCAATCCTCGCCGGCCGCCTTGAGCGCGGCGCACGCAGCCTCCGCGGACTCCCTGACGGCTCTTTTTTCAACTTCCGTTATACCTATCGGAACTGAAATAACGATCCTTGGTCTGACCAGACTCTTTCGGTTATTGTGCGTCTTTCTGATAAAGTACTCGATCATCTTCTGGGCAGTCTCAAAATCTGCGATCACCCCGTCGCGCAGCGGCCTTATGGCTTTTATTGAGTTTGGCGTTCTGCCAACCATCTCGTAAGCTTCCCTGCCCACGGCAAGGGTTTTCTTCTGTCCTTTTCCTTTATCCTGAACTGCCACTACTGAAGGCTCATTGGCGACCACTCCCTGTCCTTTTATGTAAACAAGGGTATTTGCCGTGCCGAGATCAATAGCAAGATCGTTTGAAAAAAGACCTAAAATTGAACTAAGAATCAATGTTACCTCTCTCCTTAAATATTAAAAATCGCAGCTGAAAATCGTTCATATAAAACTTTAAAAACCCTCAACCTTTATCCTGAGAAATAGTATTATTATAGCTCACTAAAATCAAGCTAAAAGTGATAAATTATTAAAAAAACTTTTCATGTAAAGTTGTTGATAAAAGGCAGACTGCTGGTAACTGCCTTTATATGCGCGCCATCTGATAAATTCACTATATTCACTTTCAGAGAATCTTCATTGAACTCTCTTCTGATGTATCCGATCGCTATGACCTCGTTAAGCGTGGGCGAGTAGACGCATGAAGTCAGCCTTCCAACTTTTTTATCATTTATGAACACTTCACTTCCCGGTTCAGGAACTTTTGTAAGTCCATCAACTTTAAAACCTATCAAATGCCGGTTCACCCTGCCTCTCCACTTTATCCTTGCTACAACCTCCTGTCCTATGTAGCACCCTTTCTCAAAATCCAGCGCCTTCCACAATCCAGCTTCAATTGGTATGGTATTTTCATCCATATCCTTTCCTAAAACGGGAATACCGGCTTCTATTCTTAAAATTTCCATGGCGTCCAGGCCAAACTGTTTTAGATCGCCCGTTAACTGGCCGTTCATCATATCAGACCAGACACCAGCATCTTTACTTGTATTAACGTATATATCATAACCCGTCTCTCCAGTGCGGTTTACCTTGATCATAAGAGCTGATTCTTCACCTTCCGGTACTACGGAATCAAACTCATTTATTGGTTCTTGTGCAAGACTAAGGCTCTGCTTGATGATGCAAGCTGCATCAGGTCCGCAGATGTGAAATAAGTTTAGCTCCTGAGTAACGTTCTCTATATCTGCCCTGTAGGAAAGTCGGTATTTCAACAGATATTTATAAAATTCTTCAGTAATATGAGGCTCAATATCAAGTATTACTTCCCCACTGAGCTTATGGACCTTCATATCGGCAACTAACTTGCCCTTGGGCGTGAGCGACGTGGCGTAAATTCCTTTAAATGTTTTCAGCTTAATGACGTCATTGCTCAGCATTCCCTGAAGGAGGTTCAGATGCTCCTTGCCCGACAACTTTAATTTGCCTCTGTGTGAAAGATCAATTATTCCCGCATTGTTTCTGACGCTCTCTACTTCACTTGAAACGCCTGTATCTGAACTGATCATGACTCTGTATTTTAACTGAAAGACTGCTTTAATATTGATATAAAAAAAGGGCAGCCAAATGGCTGCCCTTTTATCTCTTTCAACTCTTGTAAAAACTGAGTTTTGTTTCTATTTAAAAAACTGATCAATTGAGACGAGCAATCTACCCTGCACGGCAAATGGCATATCGTCGGCCTCAGTAGGTTCACATCCCATTGCACCAGGGTTGTGACCACCGTTACACACTATCCGAGCTTGATCTTCCAGAAGATCGGTCAGACCATCGCCAGCAATGACCAAACTACCTATAAGGTCAAAGTTCACACCAGGATAAACGTTCCAGGTCAGAGTTCCTTCAACTTCCGTTCCAAGATATTTCTCAACATCTCCTCCACCATTTGCTTCAGTAGCCAGAACACTGTCAGTCTCGTTGTTCCAAGCAACCAGAACCTGCGGAGTGAATGAGAACATCTCATTCAACCTAACAGTGCTGTAAACTCTTGCGTACAAAGCGTTCTGAACACTTGACTCGTTCCTGGCAACAACACCACCAGCAAAAGCATTGGCGGTTTGATAAATGTTCGGAATCATGTGTTTGAACAGAAGGTTGTCCAGATTGTAAGCGGGACTGAAAACAATGATGTTACCTTCTATTTTATCAGTGGCACCCGTAGTAGCTTTATCACCATCAGCCCAGCCGAATTCAGCTCCTACTACGCTAACTGGCATACTTGGATACATCTCACCACGGACCGCCCATATTATCTGGTTTGTTATTTCGGTCTCAGGAGCACCTACGAAGTTCTCAATAGTTCCCCATCCACCTTGAATCTCACCTATAAACCTCCACAGATCAGTTTTAAGATCAATCAAACCTGCATAAAGCGTAAAACGCTTCAAATCACCGATTGGGTTAAAAGGTAAAGCATCCGCATTGGAACAAGTCTCACTAACACCAAGTCCATTACAACCTAAGGTATAAGCATCACCACCAAAGGAAAAATTGTTCTGATGAATATATGGGAACAGGTATCCACCAACGGTTACATTTACCCCTGAAACATCTGGATTGTTGAATATCACTGCGGCTGCCCCTATATCGTAGGCATTACCGGTTCCAGTAAATAAGGTGTTACCACCAGTGATAATATCGCTCACAACCACTGCGGTCACACTTGCGTTTCCAGCTGCCGGGAATGTCTTGAGCCATAAGAACCTGTCAACCAAGAAACCCAGGTCGGACTGTGGATCCCATCCACCGTTCGCCAAAAGTCCAAGCCCCCAGTCAAAAGGCTGACGACCAATTCTTACAAACCCCATATTGTTTGGAAGCACCATATCAACGTGAAGCATACGAATCTCCAGAACACCTTTATCGTCAATGGCACTGCCTCCTGTCAACAGAGGACCTCTCACCCTGTGCTGGGTTGAAAGTGCTGAGTTGACACGGGTTGACCCTGCGGCTCCACCGGCACCCAGTAGATCAGAAGTCAGCCCACCCCAAAGATTATTGCTGAAAATATCAACCTGTGTTCTGACCGTTACAGTGTCGCTCAGAACCAGCTGAGGGGTTAAACGAAAAGTAGTATCAGCAAAAAGGATCTGATCATCGTTACCTTCGTAACCTAAACTTTCTGCTTGCCAACTATTTCCAAGAGCACTTACGTGAGTAGCTCCACTTATAAAGCGAACTCTCTGACGGAAGTAGCTTGGAAAACCGCCCAGATTCAGTGAGACACCCTCTTGCGCTTGAACAGGGGCTGTTGGGACGGCAAAAAAACCTAAACTCATAAGAAGAACTATAAGCCATTTGGCTATTCTCATATCTCCTTACCTCCTTAAAAAATTGTAATTTAACATTTTTCAAACATTGTAAACAAAATATAAAATTGTGTCAAGAACTATTTTTCAATTAATTATACATAAATAAATTTACATAAAAAAGAGCATTTAAAAAAGACCCGGCCAAAGACCGGGTCTTTAACAAAGAGATTAAAGAGATTAGAGAATGCTTTTAGAAATAAGCCTGGAACTGTGCTCTGAAGCGGTTCTCATCAGTTTCAACACCAAAAGGATCTTCATCCGTTATGCGGGAATAGTCAGCTTGGAACTTCAATCTGTGGTCCTTGCTGATGTAGTAATTTATACCGCCGGTCCATTCAGTGCTTACACAATTGTCGCCGCCAAAGGGCAGATCCTCGTCATAAGTAATTCTTGCAAACCTGGCTCCTGTCTCAAAGGTTTTAGGAACGATGAAGAAACCTCCCTGAACTCTGAACCCATAATCGTAGATCTTATCCGAAACAACATCAACTGCATCCGCATAGCTACCGGAAGGGTCAGACCACATGCCGATGTATTCAGCTTCTAAGTTCCCCATCGGATGAACAAGAGAAACGTCAGCGGTCCAGGCCGTCATTGTAACTGACTTGGCTCCTGCAAGGTCCCTGGACCTTATATCAAACACTCTGCTGTCGGTTGCATCAAAGGGAGTAGCAGAAGCAGGAGTGTCGCCATCAGCGGGAGTATAGGTCAGGTCCGTTTCCAGATAGGCAAGACCAGCACCTATTTGCATTCTTATATCTCTTGCAAAGTTAGGCTTGATCTTCAGTCCCGTTGAAAATGGGTTCACCATGATCCTTCCAGCCCAGAGAAATGAAGAATCTTTTTCATTCTGGTCACCCTCTGAAGCATTCCTTCCCTCACCCTGAAAAGCACCAATATAGTACCCTAGCATTTTGTCATATTTTCCTGCCAAGCTGACACCTCTGTCCCTTCCAAACGAGAAAATATTTATGATTGACCTGTCAACGAACTGTAACGCTGCACTTGAGTTGAGCTGTTCTCTGTTGAAGGGAACTTTGTACTGTCCAAAAACCGGGGTGTACATTTTGTTATAGGCAAGCTTTAACTTCAAGTCTCTTAGCTCTGCATCACCATCGCTCGCGTCTATCTGTAATTTATACTTGAACCAAGGCACAATAGCGTTACCGTCCCAGACCATCCTGAGTCTTGGAATGTCCCACTCAGTTGTTGTGTTGTCCTCTCCATCTTTATCTGATACAGTCGCCCTGAACTGACCGCGCAGTCTGAACCTCATCTTATATGTTCCGTCATTTGACTGCCAGGTTAGTCCTCCGCCTCTTTTAATCTTACCTCTAAGGTTCTCCGTCCAGTCGGAATCTGCGCTCATGTCATCATACATATAATCATCCTGGTCCATCTTCTGCCTTTTCATCTTTGACTTTACGCTTTTACCTGGCTTTCCGGCAACGAGATAACCTTGGTCGCTTTGAGCTTTAACCACATCCACGCTGAAAACGGTGACTACAAAAGCGATAAGTAATGAAGTTAAAATTTTTGTAATATTGCTCCTTCCCTGCATTTTAAATCCTCCTACTGCATTAATTTTCGTTACAATGATAAATCATAAATCTAATTTGTAAAGCAACTGTGAAACTAATATAAAATGTCATTAAGAACCTACAGAACTCTTAATGTTTTATGCTAATATATCAACTGTATCAGAATTGGCAAATATTTTTTTATAGAACAGCTAAAACGAAAGTCAGGTAATAAAAAACAATGGAGAAGCTGATAGCAATAGTGGATGATGAACGGGACATACTAAACCTTGTAAGCCACCATTTAAGAAGAGAAGGATACAAAACCAAGGAGTTTCAGGACAGCAGAAATTTTTTAATGTACATAGAGTCCATTGTTCCAGACCTTACCATACTGGACATAATGCTTCCCGGACTGGACGGCCTTGAACTTTGCAAACTGCTCAAGGGTAAAAATACCACCTCCTCAATGCCTATAATAATGCTGACTGCAAAAGGAACAGAGGCAGACATTGTGGTTGGACTTGAGATAGGAGCAGATGACTACATAATAAAGCCGTTCAGTCCAAGAGAACTGGTGGCAAGGATAAAAACCGTTCTAAGACGCTCCAGCAGAAAAGAGACCGAAAAAGAAGTAGTGCAGCTTGGAGAACTTACAATCAACCCCCAGAGGTACGAGGTTTACGTAAAAGATAACAAAATAGACCTCACCACGACTGAATTTAAAATCCTGGAGTCACTGGTGAACGGTAACGGCAGGGTATTTACCAGGGACCAGCTTCTCAAGCAGAAAAGATTATGGGGAGACGACAAGCTCATATACGACAGGACCATTGACGTTCACATCAAAAACTTGAGAGATAAACTGGGAAGTTCAGGTAAAATGATAAAAACAATAAGAAGCATAGGTTATAAACTGGACGTTTAAAAAGTTGAGGCTATTTAGAAAAAACCTGACTTTTATCCTTATATTCATCATCCTGATACCGCTTGCCATCTCTTTTCTCCCTTTGAAGGAACCAAGGCATGCGCTGTTTGTTTTTGGAGCTTCACTTCTTCTGTTTGCAGTTATACTCTGCTATCAACTGGAAAAAGGGATCAAGAGCGCTCTTGGCAAAATCTCTG
>CAZUNK010000048.1:0-2446 GCA_964622285.1 uncultured Spirochaetia bacterium | reverse complement strand
AGTGATGCACAAGAAGAGGCACAAGCGAAAAATATTAAATTGATAGGAAATTCGCCGTGCCTTGAGGCATTGTTGCTTTCCATTTTAAAGAACGGCAAATCGTTTTCAGACAAAACTTCCAAATGTTGTAAAGATAAATTTCACAAACAATGTTTGAAGGGAAAACCTATGGATCCTAACAAACTAACAAAACTATTCCCAAAAGAATTGCTTGATGAAAGGCGACAAGACATTAAAAAACTGGACCAACTGATTGGGCTTATAAGTAATGAAAAAGAGATTATATAGTTTAAAGAGCAATATGCGATTTTGTTTCTGAACCTCCTCACTTACAACTTAGCGATAATGAAGTAAATAGGTCAGCACCAATGGAATTGCAATTATAGAAAGTACAGTTCCAGCCATGATAATTGATGCAACCGTTTTGGAATCCCTGTTGTATTTATCAGCTAGAATGAAATTAAATACCGCCGGGGGCATGGAACATTGAAGTATTACCACGCCGGCTGTAATTCCTTCAAGCTGAAAGATCTCAACAAATAAAACTCCTGCGCAGAAGCCGAGAATTATCTTTAAAGATCCAAACAGAAAAGAAACCATTACAGTTGTTATACGAAGTTCCGATAGCTTATATCCGAGTGAAAACATCATTGCCGGAATGCTGATATCTCCCAGGAGTTCAACAGACCTGTCAATTGACATGGGCATCTTGTATTCAAAAACACTGATTAACAGACCAATGAATGCAGCATAAATAAGAGGGAGCTTGAAAATCTCCACTGGACTTTTACGGGGGCTCAGTATTACAACCCCTATTGAGTAATGAAGGATCGTAACTGACACAAAACATATAATTGCAACGTTAAATCCCGCGTGACCAAAGGCAAAAAAAGCAAGAGACAGTCCCATGCTTCCGGTATTGCCAAACAGCAGAGGAGGAACGTAAACCTCATAAGGCAGGTTGGTCAGTTTTGTGATGAGCAGTCCTATGATGAGTGACACTGTAAGCACTGCTCCAGCGATTAAAAATATTTTTCCTGCAATGGTTATATCAATAGGAAAACTTGAGAGTGAAGTTACTACGAGGCACGGGGTGGTTATATAAACGACAAGATCATTTATGGACTTCAGGTCAATTTTTTTATAGTTGCTGAAAAGGTAACCGGTGCCAATCACCAGAAATACAGGTAGAACGATGTTAAGAATTTCGGCATAAATTGAGATGTCCATGATGATCGTCCGTGAGATATTTCAGACAGCAGCTGATCGAGGGTAAAGATTAGAGTGGTATGCCGTCTTCTCTATAATCTGAACAATGTAGCACCCCAGGTGAAACCTGCTCCGAAAGTTGACGTCAGGACAAGATCTCCTTTTTTGGCACTACCGTCCTGGATCATTTCATCAAGGGCTATAGGAACCGAGGCGCAGGATGTGTTACCGTATTTATGCAGATTCACATATACCTTGTCTTCGGGCATGTCCAGCCTTTTTCGCACGGCGTCAATGATCCTTATATTAGCCTGATGGGGAACGAATATATCAATGTCTTCAGGTGACAGGTTAGCTCTTTCAATGGCTTCAATTGAAGCCGTTTCAAGAGATTTTACAGCTACTTTGAACACATCTTTACCAGCCATTTTAAGGAAATGTTCACGGTTTCTAACGCTTTCTTCAGTTGCTGGTACCCGCGAGCCGCCACCCGGAAGGTATAAAAATTCCCAGTTGTTCCCATCAGAGTTAAGGCACGAAGATAAAATTCCTGGTTCATCCGACTGTGACAGGACTACCGCACCGGCTCCGTCTCCAAATAAGATACACGTGGTTCTATCTTCGTAATCTACAATTCTTGAAAGTATCTCGGCACCCACTATCAGAAGTTTTCTGGACTGCCCGGAGCATACCATTCCATTTCCAACATGAAGTGCATACAGAAAGCCGGAGCATCCAGCAAGCAGATCAAATGCCATGATGTTTTCGCAGCCGAGCCTGTTCTGCAGTATGCAGGCCGTTGATGGAAAAATAAAATCAGGAGAGATCGTCCCAAGTATTATGCCGTCCAGTTCAGAGGCAGACACATTTGCGCTTTCTAAAGCCTTTAGAGATGCTTCATAAGCAATGTCTGAGGTATAAACTCCGTCGTCTGCTATTCGTCTCTGCTGTATGCCGGTCCTTGTCGTGATCCATTCATCAGAGGTATCAATGATCTCTTCAAGGTGTTTATTGGAAAGAATCCTTGAAGGTGCACACGACCCAGTCCCTAATATTTTTGCGAAATTCAAACCTTAATAACCCTTTTAAAAATTCTGTTTATTATTCTAATCTATCTTTATAATGTCAAATGATTATTCTTGCAAGCAATTTCTCAATTGTTCAATTTCTGATTCTTCCATTTCTGCTTTAATACACAGCTTGGCAGTTTCGCTCACAAAGTACAGGTTTATATGAG
>CAZUNK010000047.1:0-3854 GCA_964622285.1 uncultured Spirochaetia bacterium | reverse complement strand
TCTTTATGATATTACGAAAACGCTGAGCAAAGCCGGGCTCAATATAAACTACGCCAAGATCTCAACAAAAGTCGATCAGGCCGTTGACGTTTTCTACGTGTCTGACAGCAAGGGCAAAAAAGTCCTGGACGCAGATAAGTTAGAGAAAATAAAAAACAAGCTTATGGAAGTTCTGGCGGGATAAAGCTCTATCCATCGCGCATGACAGATAAGTTTAAAAATTTGGATTTTTCAAGATTAGACGCTGATTTTCTGATCATAGGCAGCGGCATGGCCGGGCTTTATGCCGCCAGCTACGCCTCAAATTTCGGAAGCGTGGTGGTGGTTACCAAATCCACCCTTGTTGAAAGCAACTCCTACTGGGCGCAGGGGGGCATAGCCGCGGCAATTGATTCTGAAGACTCGGTCGTTTTTCATAAGATGGACACTATCAACGCCGGCGGGGAGATCTGTAATATCGCGGCGGTCAACATACTCGTTCAGGAAGGAGCGGAAAGGGTACGGGACATGATCGAGCTTGGCATGGAGTTTGATTCCGGGGAAGAAGGGCTCGTTTTTGGCCTGGAGGGAGGTCACTCAAGAAGAAGGGTTTTACACGCGGGAGGGAATTCAACCGGAGAAAGAGTGGTGAATTTCCTTATCTCCTCAGTGGTCAATAATTCAAAGATAAAGCTACTGGAACTTACGACGGTCACGGACCTTATCTCTGATGAAAAGACCTGCTCCGGCGCCTGGGCGTACGATCAGAAAGAATCAAAATACATACTTATACGCTCGGGTTCCACTATACTGGCGGCTGGAGGGGCTTCGGCGCTTTTTAAACCCACCACCAACGCTGAAGGGTCAACCGGCGAGGGAATTGATCTGGCTTACAGGGCCGGAGCGGAACTTATGGACATGGAGTTCATACAGTTCCACCCAACGGCATTTTACACGAAAAAAGGAAAAACGTTCCTGATCACTGAGGCCGTCAGAGGAGAAGGTGCACACCTTGTAAACGAAGATGGCAAAAGGTTTATGAAGGAGCATCACGACCTTGGAGAACTGGCACCCAGGGATGTTGTTTCAAAAGTGATATATAACGAGATAAAAAGATCAGGACAGGGCTGCGTTTATCTTACCTTAAAACATCTTGACCCGCTGTTTGTAAAGGAAAGATTTGCCAATATATATCAGCTTTGCCTTCGCAGCGGACTTGATCTGACCCAGGACCTGATCCCGGTTGCTCCCGCGGCGCACTACACGATCGGAGGGGTCAGGACCGGACTTAACGGGGAGACCAACCTGGATGGTTTTTTTGCCTGCGGAGAGGCTGCATGTACAGGAGTGCATGGAGCAAACAGGCTTGCGAGCAACTCTCTTTTAGAGTGCATGGTATTTGCAAAAAGAGCGGTTGATATGTCTGCACAGAGAAGCGTTAAAAAAAGCACGTCCCTGCAGCCGGACGTTCCTACCCTGATCTCTTCCACATCAGAGGACGACGGGAAAAGATACGCTGCGCTTAGAGACAGGATACTTGATCAGAACGGTAAAAACCTTGGGATCGTGAGGGACGGGGAGGGGCTAAGTGCGCACATGAAGGAACTTGAGGATATTGAAAAAGAAATTGAAGGAACTGAGGGGTGGGTAAGATGCAAGATCTCCAGCATGGTGAATGTAAGCAGTTTGATCGCAAGATCCGCGTACATAAGGGAGGAGTCCAGGGGCGCTCACATAAGAAGTGATTTTCCTTCGGAAGATAAAAAGTTCAGACTTCATTTTGCCTTTAAAAAAGGCTTACTTCCTTATGAAGTGGTCCTCTGAACTTAGGTATTTTCCAGCGCGTCGTTTATAGAGAGCCAGCAGGGGAAATCCGTGCTTTATAGGCGGTACAGGATAGTTTATCTTACAATAAGAGGGCATAGCCTGTATAATACTTCAGGTGATGAGAGGTCATAACCTTGACTTGGCTGAAGTTGAAAAGATCATAGATCTGGCGCTGGAGGAGGACGTTGGCAAAGGCGACCTTACCACGGAGTTGCTTTTTACTGAGAACATCGCGTGTAACGCCGAGATCAGGTGCAAAGAGAGCGGAGTATTAGCGGGGCTCCTGATTGCAAGTGAGGTGTTCAGAAAACTTGACAGCTCCGTTGAGTTCTCTGATTTTAAAAGCGACGGGGATACGATAGCTCCCGGCGACGTAATAATGAACATAACAGGTTCGCAGAAGCACATCCTTACCGGGGAAAGGCTGGCGCTTAACATACTTCAGAGGCTCAGTGGCATAGCCACCACCACTTCCACGTACGTAAAAGCCGTGGAAGGACACAACGTTAAGATAATTGACACGAGAAAGACCGTTCCCGGCATGCGGGTGCTGAGCAAATACGCCGTCAGAGTAGGAGGTGGATACAACCACAGAATAGGCCTCTCGGACGGCATACTGATAAAGGACAATCATATCAAACTTGCAGGTGGTATTAAGCAGGCGGTTGAAAAGATCAGGCAGAACCTTGGCTCTGATCTTAAGATAGAGGTTGAAACCTCAAGGCTGGACCAGGTGGAGCAGTCTCTGAAGGCAGGCGCGGACATTATAATGCTTGATAACATGCCGGACGACTTAATGAAGGAGGCGGTCTGCATGATAGGAGGAAAAGCACTGGTGGAGGCCTCCGGCGGAATTACTCTGGAAAGAGTAAGGAAAGTTGCGGAGCTGGGAGTGGACCTAATCTCCGTGGGCGCTTTAACCCACTCCGCTCAGGCTTTAGATATCAGCCTTGATATGGTATAATATTTTAGACGAAAAGTTCGCACTTCCTGTTGTTTTAAAGGAAACGGTGGGTGAGCAAAATGGAAGACATAAGAGGCATAGTGGAAGAGATCAACGAGCTGAGGGTCAGTAAAAAAGCCGTTATTCTTGCACATAATTATCAGCTTCCTGAAGTGCAGGACATTGCAGATTATGTTGGGGACTCGCTTGGACTGTCCCAGAAGGCAGCCGTTACCGATTCTGAAGTGATAGTTTTCTGCGGAGTCCACTTTATGGCGGAAACCGCGTCTATAATATCTCCCGACAAGAAAGTTCTGATCCCCGATATAGAGGCGGGATGTTCTCTTGCCGAAACCATAGACCTGGAAAAGCTCAGGGAGTGGAAAAGCGAGCATCCGGACGCAGTGGTGGTCTCCTACGTCAATACCTCCGCGGAAGTTAAGTCCGAGACTGACTACTGCGTAACTTCCTCAAACGCCGTGCAGGTGGTAAATGCAATTCCGGACAACAGAGAGATACTGTTTTTACCTGATATGTTCCTTGGAGCTTACGTGGCAAAGGTAACGGGAAGGGACATTCATATCTGGCCGGGCGAGTGCCACGTACACGCCGGAATAAAGGTCAAGGACATAAAGTCCATGAAGGAAAAACATCCCGGAGCGGACATGATAGTTCATCCGGAATGCGGGTGCACTACAACCTACCTTTATGAAAGCGTGAAGGAGGGAAAGTCACTTCCTGAAGATATAAAGTTCCTGTCAACCGGGGGCATGATAAAGCACAGCCATTCTTTTGATGCAGACGAGTTCATCGTTGCAACTGAAACGGGCATTCTTCACAGAATGAGAAAAGAGAATCCCGGCAAGACCTTTTTTGCTGCAAATGAAAACGCCGTCTGCGAATACATGAAGATGATAACGCTTGAGAAAGTCCTGAGGTCTCTCAGGGAGGATATTTACGAAGTTGACGTACCGGGAGAAATTGCCGCAAAAGCCAGAAAATCAATCAACAGAATGCTTGAGATCTCTCCCATTTAGCAGCCCTGTTCAGCGGCCAGGTCCCTTTAAGTCCGCCCGGGCTTTTAAACCTCCTGCCAGCCTGATAT
>CAZUNK010000046.1:0-3661 GCA_964622285.1 uncultured Spirochaetia bacterium | reverse complement strand
CTGTAAAAGTCCCTGTGCCCGCTTGTGTCCCAAAGTTCAAGTTTGGCAACGTGAGGGGTAAAAAGTATTTCATAGCCGTATTTTTCATGCTGCTGGCGCCAGAAATCTTCAATTACCCTTCGCACCCTGGCGCCTCTTGGGTGCCACAGTACAAGTCCTGAACCAATTTCGTCCTGTATGCTGAACAGATCAAGTTCCTTGCCAAGTTTACGATGGTCCCTTTTCCTTGCTTCCTCAAGCTGGCTGAGGTGTCTTTTAAGTTCCTTTCTGTCCCAGAAGGCAGTACCGTATATCCTCTGGAGCATAGGATTGTTTTCATTTCCCCTCCAGTAAGCACCGGCAGAGCCCGTAAGTTTAAAAGAACTCACCAGTCCTGTTGATGGAGCATGAGGACCTCTGCACAGGTCGTACCAGGTCTGCTGGTTGTAAATTGTAATACTGTCACCTGCGGGCAGGTCTTCAATTATTTCAACTTTATAGCTCTCGTTTTTCTTCGTAAATATATCAATTGCCTCATCTCTTGAAACCGTCTTTCTGATAACCGGCTTATCTTCTGCAACTATTTCCTCCATCTTTGCTTCTATGTTTTCCAGGTCCTGAGGAGTAAAGCCCCTTGAAAAATCAAAATCGTAATAAAACCCATTTTCAATTACAGGACCTATGGTCACTTTAACCTCAGGATAAAGCGACTGCACCGCCTCGGCCATAACGTGTGCGGCAGTGTGCCTTATAAGCTGCAATCCGTCCTGAGAACGATTTCTTATCAGTTCAATTTCGGAGTCCTGCTCCACATCGTGCCAGAAATCCACAATAGCTCCGTCCACCTTGGCACCAATGCAGTCACCTTTTACTCCAAAGGTATCTAAAATATCTCCAATGTTTGAACCTGATGGGAATTCTTTCTGTTCCCCACCTTTAATACTGATCTTCATAAATTTACAGTTTCCAAGCGTGGTGAGCACGGCAGGATTTGAACCTGCGACCTCTTGCATGTCAAGCAAGCGCTCTCCCCCTGAGCTACGCGCTCTGAGAAAAACAAGCAACTATTTTCTTGTAATTTAAAACAGATGTCAACAGCGACCTTTATAGATGAAAACAGGGATAGAGAAAACAAATCAAACAAGTGGATGTACTTGGACCTATGATAAAGTTGATATAAGTTTAAACATCGGCAGGTACATAGCTATAACGATTGTACCAACCACAACGCCAATAAAAACCATAAGTATAGGCTCAATAGCTACTGTAAGGTTGGAAACAGCAACGTCCACTTCTTCTTCATAAAAATCGGCTATTTTGCCCAGCATGGTGTCAAGACTACCCGTGTCTTCACCAACGGAGACCATCTGTGAAACAAATATAGGGAACACATCAGTGTTCTTGCTCATAGCAGTACTGAACTGATCTCCCCGCTTTATTCTTCTTTCCATATCATTGATCATATCTACCACAATCAGGTTACCAGATGTGCTGGATGCAGTTTTCAGCCCATCCGTGATCGGGATACCTGATGAGGTCAGGGAGCTCAGCGTACGGCAGACCCTGGCTACAACCGTTTTTCTTATCAGCTCACCGATCAGTGGAACTTTCAGCATAACCAGGTCAAAAAATCTTCTTACTTTGACATAACGTCTGTAGCTATAACCTAAAGCCATGAAAAGTAATACAGCAGCTATAATAATGTAAAGAATATTGCTCTTGGTAAAATAGCTCAGATCTACAATGACCTGCGTAAGAAGGGGAAGAGTGGTGCCCAGTTCTTCAAACATTTTTGAGAAAGTGGGAATAACGAAAATAAGAAGTACGCCAACTACCCCACCGGCTACAAGGATCACGACCGCCGGATAGATCATGGCACCTTTGATCTTTCTCTTAATTGCCATCATCTTTTCCATATAAACGGCAAGTCTTTTTAAAACTTCAGGCAGCACACCACCCGTCTCGCCAGCTCTTACCAGACTCACGTATATCTCAGGAAAAATTTTAGGATGCCCGGAAAGCGCCTCAGCAAAAGATTTACCGCTTTCAATTGATTCTTTAATATTAACTATAGCCTTGCGAAAGGCCTGGCTCTTTTGTTGAGTGACCAGAGATTCCAGCCCTTTTACCAGTGGCATACCGGAGTCCACTATAGTGGACAGCTGGTTTGTAAAAACAATAACGTCGTTTTCAGAAACTCTGTCAAAGGTGATATTTAAATTAAGAAAGCTGGTTTTCTGAGTGATCTTATTGGGTATGGGCCTGATCTGCATCTCTCTAAGGCGAACTATAACGGCAGATCTGCTGTCTGCTTCCATTTCCCCTTTCCGCAGTTCGTTACCAGACATTCCTTCCCAGTAAAATAACGGCATTACCTCTCCTCTCCTAGTTGAGAACAAACATCAGAAAACCTATGTAGCTTTCTGCTTGCTACCAGCAGGATTTTCATCCTCAACCCCTATTAACTTCTTAAATTCCTCAACGTCCTGACTGCAGGACACGGCGTCCAAATAAGATATTTCCTGACGAAGATAAAGATTGGCCAGACTTTGGTTTAACGTCTGCATCTGATATTTGTCCTGACCCAGCTGCTGCTGCGCATATATCTGATGTATCTTTCCTTCACGGATCAGGTTCCTTACAGCACTGTTAGGAACTAAAACTTCCAGTGCAAGTGCCATGCCTCCATCAGCTTTTGGTACCAGGCACTGACAAAGCACTCCTTCCAGCACAAGAGATAACTGTGCTCTCACCTGCAGTTGTTCATGAAGCGGGAAAACATCAATAATACGGTTAATGGTCTGAACTGCCGTATTGGTATGCAGCGTTGCTATTGTTAAATGTCCGGTTTCAGCAAGAGCCAGGGCAATTCTTATAGTTTCAAGATCCCTCATTTCCCCTATCAGGACAACGTCCGGGTCCTCTCTTAAAACACTTCTCAAAGCGTTATGAAAACTCTTAGTGTCCTTGCCAACCTCTCTCTGGCTGATAATACAGTTCTTATGCTCAAAAACATATTCCACCGGGTCCTCAATTGATATAATATGTTTCTGGTTCTCTTCATTAATGGAATTGACCATAGAGGCCATAGTTGTGGTTTTACCGCTGCCCGTAGGACCAGTTACCAGTACCAAACCCCTTGGCTTTCTGCAAAACGACTGAACAATGGGCGGAAGTCCGAGCTCTTTAGCAGTTCTGATCGTGGACTGCAGTACCCTGAACGCACCTGCCACGGAACCTTTTTGCATAAAGATATTACCACGAAATCTTCCGATGCCTTCCAGACCAAATGAAAAATCAAGCTCCAGATTTTCTTCAAAACTGTGCTTTTGTGAATCCGTCAGGATACTGTAGCAGATATCCTTTGTTTCATGTGGAGAAAGATTCCGGAACTTCAGCGGCATAAGTTTAGTATCTATTCTGATCATAGGAGGCAGGCCAACGGTAATATGCACGTCGGTTGCTTTATGATTTATTGCTAATCTCAGTAATTCAGCTAATGAAATTGTAGTAGCCATACTCCTGTTCTACCCCCCCCCCTTCTTTTTTTATATTGTAAGTACGTTTAACTGACCTTGAGGAACAACCTGCAGACTGCCATCTTTAGAATGTTCCAACTTTAACTTCAGTTAGTTGGAATCACTTGCAGAAATTTTAATAACTTCCTCTATCGTTGTAACTC
>CAZUNK010000045.1:0-3796 GCA_964622285.1 uncultured Spirochaetia bacterium | reverse complement strand
TTAGGTCCATAACGAAAAAACACCGCTCGCTTCTGATCTTTGATGAGGTTATTACCGGTTTCAGGCTTGGGACCGGGGGAGCGCAGGCTCTTTTTAACGTAATTCCTGATATTACCTGCCTTGGAAAGATCATCGGAGGAGGGTTGCCTGTTGGAGCCTACGGAGCGAGCAGAAAGATCATGAGCTACGTTTCTCCGGAAGGTCCCGTTTATCAGGCCGGCACGCTTTCCGGCAACCCTATCGCGGTTGCAGCCGGTATTGCTGGTCTGAGCAAGGTCATGAAAACGGACTTTTTTACCAGGTTAAACCTGAAGACCGAAAAAATGATAAAAGAGATCAGAGCGCTTATAGACAGGCACGGGGTTAATGCCTCCGTGAACCACATTGGTTCCATGTTCACGATATTCTTCGGCTCTGATAATGTGGTTGATTACGCAGGCGCTTCAAAGTGTGATACAGAAATGTTCGCCAGATTTTTCAAACTGCTTTTAAAGGGAGGAGTTATGTTTCCTCCTTCTCAGTTTGAGACTGCTTTTGTATCATCCTCTCATTCAAAAGACGATATTGAAAGAACCCTGAAAGTGATTAACAAAGCTTTTAAGAATCTATAGATAATAATGCCTAAAAGAGATCAGAGATGGGTTTATTTTGTTGCAGCTGGCGCCAATTTCGGTTTCTCGGTTGCCGCGGGCTTATTATTAGGTGGTTACATAGACGGTAAATTTGATTATCAAACGCCTTATTTTACCGTTCTGGGACTGATTGCGGGCGTGATCTCAGGGATTTTATTTCTTATAAGGCTGCTGAACCTTAAAAACAGACATGACGGATAATAAAAAAGCAAAATTCGTGGTTTTTGGCGGAACGGAGAAAGCTTCCATAGTTGTTATTCTGCTCCTTGTCGCTGGTAATCTGTTAATTCAGCAGAACCAGATCGCAGTTGGAGTGGGAATAGGGGGGCTGTTGTTCCTTCTTGACTTTATGGGGATAAAATTTATAGTAAACGCAGTATTAAATAAGAGATATTCCACTGGTTTCAGTATCTTTGTGTTCGTAATAAAACTAACCGCGCTGCTGGGGATTTTATTTGCCTTGCTGGTGTTTGCAAAATTAAATATTTATGGTTTTATTATAGCTCTTACGGCACTGGTGCTTGTTATTGTTGGAAAAGGTCTAAAGGGAGCTGATAATGGAACATTCTAGCTGGTTTGGATTTTTACTTGAGAAATTTGGTGTGAATTACCATATACCCGACCATGTGATTGGCACTGTCTTTGTTCTGATATTGATCGCCGTTATCGGAGTAGGTTTAAAAAGGCGTCTGTCAAAAGAATCTGCTGTAATTCCGGATTCAAAAGTATCTCTGAACAATATCTTTCAGGTTGTATGTCTGGATTTCCTGTTCAATATTTTTGAGGATATTTTTCATTCAAAAGAAAAAGCGAAAAAATACTTTCCACTTCTTGCAGGGTCGTTTGTCTTTATTTTATTTTTAAATCTACTTGGGATCGTTCCTGGTTTTTTACCTCCAACTGGAACTCTGAGCACGACCTTTGCTTTTGGTATCATTATTTTTATTATGTATAACTACTATGGATTTAAGGAGCATGGAATACTGTATTTAAAGCATTTTGCCGGACCTGTATTGTTTCTTGCCCCGCTGATGATCGTCATTGAAGTAATAAGCCATCTTGTAAGGCCCGTTTCACTTTCCCTGAGGCTTTTTATGAACATTACGGGCGATCACATGGTGCTGAGCGTATTTACCAACCTGCTCCATTTTGTTCTGCCAGCAATTTTTGTTGGGCTGGGTATATTTGTATCTTTTTTACAGGCGTTTATTTTCACCGTGCTTTCTGCCATTTATATTGCCCTGTCAGAGGCACATGATCACTAATTAAAAATAAAAACAAACACATATAAGGAGGTTTTCTTAATGAAAAAGTTATTTTCATTATTGGCTTTGGTTATAGCGGCGATTGGAGTTTCTGCTCCGGAGGTTTTTGCAGCGGCAGGCGACGCTGGTGGGGGCACGGGTGATCTGGCTAAGCTGGGAATAGGACTTGGAGCAGGAATCGGGATTGGAATTGCAGCTGGCGTTGCCGGTATGGGACAGGGACGTGCAACTGCGGCGGCTCTTGACGGAATTGCAAGAAATCCCAGTGCGGCTTCTGCGATCCAGACGCCAATGATCATTGGTCTTGCGCTTATTGAATCTCTTGTAATATACGCTTTGCTGATAGCTTTCTTGCTGCAGGGAAAGATATAAACACACAAAAGATATTGAGATTAAATATGGAGAGCAAAGCGCTCTCCGTATTTACTTTTATGGGAAGTTGTATGAGGTTCAATCATATTTTCTTACTGCTGATGGTGCTTGCCCTGTGTGGGTGCGGCATTGGCAAATCACTCATGTCAGGTGAGACAAACCCCATGACTTCAGTTAATGAGTATTATAAGTTCATGCAGTGGAAGTCTTACCAGAGAGCCGCAGAGTTTGTTTATCCAGAGGAACTGCCTGGTTTTGATAAGGCAGTATCAAAGGTCAAAGAAGATCTGCACATAACTGACTACGAAGTCAAAGAACTTGTGCCTTTGGACGAATCAGATCCCCAGCAACCTTCCACGGTGAGGGTCGTGATTTCTTACTACAGGTACCCGTCCATTTCCGAAAAGAAAACGGAAGTTAAAGATACATGGATAAAGTACGGCAAATCCTGGCTCGTTAAGCCTGATTTTGATTCAGAGATATTTAAGGATTAAAAATGTTCTTTGACGAAAGTCAGAGCTGATTCCCTATCTTTCAGTTTTCCTTCAAGCTGTTGCTCTTCAATTTTATTTAGAATTTTTGAAAACAAAGGTCCGGGTTTAAGTCCGCACCCGATCAGATCATTCCCGTTTATAAGCGGAGCAGGTTTTATCTCTTCTTCCGGAAGATTCTCCAGTTTGTGCTTTATAAAGTCGTGGGCTTCTGTTATACCGTGGCTTCCCAGACAGTCCGCAAGGTGCATCGTTAAATGTTCGCTGAATTTTGGAATAGATATGAATTTTTTCAGCGTACTTTCTCTCATTTTCATTACATCTTTAAACTTCAGGTGTTCATTGATCAGCGAGGCAATGTGATCAGTCTGTTTTCTGGAGAAACGAAGCCGTTTACAGATTTTTTTTGCCATTGCCGCACCAACTCTATCGTGTCCATTAAAGCGAATTCTGTCAGAGATTTCAAAAGTTGGAGGTTTTCCCACATCATGAAGCAAAGCGGCCATTGCTACCTCATCTGAGTACTCACCTTCTGTAATTTCATACAGTTTATCAAGGACAATACAGGTGTGAGTGAACACGTCTCCTTCAGGGTGGAACTGCGGAGGTTGCTCAACGCCTATCATATCAGAGACTTCGGGTAGTATATGTTTTAGAAGTCCCGTTTTATCAAGGAGTTTAATTCCCTCTCCTGGGTTTTGCTGTGTTATTATCTTTAATATCTCATCTCTTATTCGTTCTTTACTTACTTCATTTATGCTACTACTTAGCTGCCTGATGGCTTTGAATGTACTGTCCTCTATTGTAAACGATAGCCTTGAGGCAAACCTTACGGCTCTTATCATCCTGAGCTTATCTTCTCCAAACCTTAACTCAGGGTTGCCGATTGTTCTGATCACTGCTTCCTGCAGGTCGTTTTCTCCATTAACATGGTCGTGAATCTCATTTTTTATGGGATCGTAAAGCATTCCGTTGATCGTAAAGTCCCTTCTTGAAATGTCTTCTATCTCACTTGTACTGTACTTCACTTCTGAGG
>CAZUNK010000044.1:0-1873 GCA_964622285.1 uncultured Spirochaetia bacterium | reverse complement strand
ACACTCTGGATAAAAAAAGCGTGTCTCTTGGGACGATAGCCGATATTGAGATAAAGCCGGGAATTCTGAGCATTAAGAGATCTGATCTGAACCGTGCTGTTTCAGTAACTGCTGAAGTTGATCAGAAACTCACTACTTCGCAGGAGGTTAATTCAAAGATCTCCACTTATATTAAGGGTCTGTTAAAAGACTATCCGGGCTATCAGTATGAACTTGCCGGAGAAGCGGAAGATTATCAAAAAACAATGAGCGATATAATGAGGGCTTCAATAGCTGCGATAATTCTAATCTATCTAATCCTGGCGACCATTTTACGTTCTTACTTTCAGCCGTTTATTATAATGAGCATATTGCCGTTCACGCTTATAGGCGTGACCGCCGGAATACTTTTAAGGGGAGAGCCCCTTACCCTTCCTGCTATTATCGGCATAGTGGCCCTGTTTGGAATAGTTGTAAATGACAGCCTTGTGCTTATGGACTTTATAAATAAAAGAAAAGACAGGTTTCAAAGTATCGTATTTGCCGTTGTAATGTCTGCAAAACACAGGTTCAGACCTATAATCTTAACGACCCTGACCACGTTCTCCGGCCTCTCAACGCTCATGTTCGCGTTCAGGGGAGAAGCGTCTTTTCTTGCTCCAATGGCTACGGCTCTGGGATTTGGACTGCTTTTTTCAACTATGATATTGCTTTATCTGATTCCGTGCCTTTATTTAATACTGCATGATCTGATCGGACACGTAAAGATGAAAATGGGACGAGGTTCAGCCGTTTCAGCGCAGGTATAAGTGTGCCTGTCCGTCCTAGAGTTTTTTGATGCTGTTTTTATAGTTTAGATCAGACAGATTAGACTTATTAAAAACTCACAGCTTAAAATATGGATGAGAGAAAAGCATCACGACTGAGCGGATTTACTGAAATTATGCTTTATGTCCAGGATCGTTTTTTCCCAGAGGTCGTAGATCTTTTTTGAGTCAAAAAATTTCATGGTTTCCACTCCTCTTTGTCCTAATTCTGCTCTGAGTTCAGGGTTTGTCATTAGTTGTTTTAGACATGAGGTCAGACCATCAACTGGATTGTTCCCATCTGCTAACAGACCATTTTGTTCGTGCTGAATTAACAAGTTCACACCACCAATTGAGTTGTCAAACCCTACTGCGGGCAGTCCATGGGTCATAGCCTCTCCTAATGCAAGTCCAAATCCTTCAGATTTAGAAGGCATGACAAAAATGTGTGCTTTCCGGTATTCCTCATAGATAGCGTCCGTGGTCCCCATTAAAAAGACCTTGTCCGTAAGTTTCAGGTCACGTATCTGATCTGTAAGTTTTTCTCTAAGTCCTCCTTCTCCAAATATCTTTACCTGCCAGTCAGGATGTTCAGAGGATAGATTGGCAAAAGCATCTAACAGTACTGCATGGTTTTTTACTGGTGCTAATCTTCCGACCGCGAGAATAGTTTTAAGCCCTGTGTTCACTTCAGGATTTGCCCTTTTGTGCTTGTCAACTTGATCTATGGGATTGGGAATACTGAAAGCCTTGTTCTGGAATGGTTTGGGAAGTTCTTCTATGAATTCAGGTAACAGAACCAGTATTGTTTCAACTAACTCCAATACTTTATTGAATCTTACCAGCGCGTATGGGTTAGGTCTTCTTAAAATGCGTTCAAAATATATACTTACCCTGTTGTGAACACTGTATATAATAGGAAAATCCTTTTCTGTAAATAACTTGGGTAATTTATGAAGGAAGAAGTTTAATTCCCCAAAGAGTATAAAAACATCAGGGTCATTTTGTTTTATAAATTTTGTATAGTTAAATACATAATTGTAGAGAATCTGATCCATTTTCCAGTTCCACCTAGATATGTATTGGGT
>CAZUNK010000043.1:0-7132 GCA_964622285.1 uncultured Spirochaetia bacterium | reverse complement strand
TTTATATTCTGTTTACAATTACGGTACAAAAATATATATTGGTTGGTGTTAGTGATATGAAAATTTCATCTAAAATTATAGCTTCGGTTTTATTTCTGTTTTGCTTATTCGGTACTGACGTGCTGTCTGGCGCTGGTGATGAGGAGCAGGGGGCGGAGATCAATCATCAAAGGCGCTACTGCGCAATGACCTGGAATAAGTACTACAAAGATAAAAAGATCGACATCAGCGTTACTGTTGAAGGGGAGAACGAAGAACTTGTGGTTTTTACCTGTCCCTTCTGCGGTCTGGAAGATAACTATGTTGAACCATTCATCAATACACAGTTTGAGGATGGGACAACCAATGCTGACAGACTCAGGAGATGTGGCTTTGTCAAAGTCAAGTTCAAAGGGTCCTTTGGCGCCGGTGAGGTTTTAAAAAACATTGAAGGATGAGCGTGAACTGGATCTGGCGGCGTCATTTCCATTTGGATGGGTAAGGAACTTCAAAGAGGACAACTGGCAGATAATCTGGGACTCAAAGTCCGGCACGCTGCTTTTAAAGTCGTCCCGCTCTGAAAAAATTGCCAAGTACTGCAAGTGTAAGACCTGGCAGGAGGCAAAATCGCGCGCCGACGATATAAGAAGCGATCACGGCATGTTGGAAAGTGTAATATAGTTGCTGCACATCTGCTCCATATTAGAACTCGTATTTCAAAGGTTTTTCTCTGACTGATGAGGGCGGTTATATGAAGTATATGGAACAAGAACTCATCTCCATTCCAGTTGGTAAGGGTAAGGTAAACGCTCTTTTTTATAAATCTCTCGCACATAACGACGGCAAAGTCAAAGAACCGATTGTAGTTCACGTTCATGGTTTTCTGGGCAACTTTCTTGAAGGAAGCCAGCGTTTTTTACCACCTATACTTGCAAAGGCCGGTTACTCTTCAATAGCGATAAATACCAGGATGGCAAATTTCGGGCTGTTCTTCGGCTATGGCATTTTAGAGGACACTATTCCTCAGATAGACGGGGTCATTCGCTACCTGGAAGAAAGTGGGTACACCAAGATCATTGTTTCCGGTTACAGCCTGGGCGGAAGTATAGTTATTAAATACTCCTCGGCCAGAAACGACCTGAATGCGCTCAAGGGGGTTATAGCACTTGCCACTCCTTATTCAATGCCCGACTCGATCAAAAGGCGCTGGGACCAGTACGGCAGCAGTCCTTCGTACGACGACGTTTATGAGGAAGCAAAGCAGATACTGGAGTCGAATCCACAAGAGTCAGACCAGGACAGAACTATACTGATATACAGGGCAAGGGGGGCCACCTTCAAGCCGGAACACACTGAAGTCTATACCTATAAGACCTGGTGGTACCTGGCGGGTCCGGAAGCTGAGGATGCAAAAGGGTACGTTCAGATAAGGAACATAACCAAACCCATTCTGCTTATACAGGGCTGGAACGACGAGATGGTACGTTCTCATGAGATGCACGATCTGGCCCAGGTCGCCATTGAAGCAGGTAATAAGGACGTGTCGGCTTTCTATCTCAACGCGGGCCATGAACTTTCAGGCAAGGAAGAAGAACTGGGAGACATTATAGTAAGATGGCTGGACAGAAGATTCAAAAGATCAGATGATAGCTAAGCAGCGCAGATTGTTAACTTATAACTCCCCGGACGGGTTTGAAATTAACGCTCTTTTAACCACTCCTGAGTTTAAAAACGAGGGAGAGATGTACAAAAAGCCCATAATTATCAACGTCCACGGGGTACTGGGCAATTTTCTCGCGCGCGGAACTCCTCAGATACTTCCGCCCATGCTGCTTGAAAGGGGTATAAGCACGCTTTCCATCAATACCCGGATGGGTTTTTTAGGACAGATATTCGGGGAGGGCATATACCATGAAGCGGGACAGGATATAGAGGAATCCGTAAAGCTGCTTACAGAGCAGGGGTTTGAGAACATATATGTACTGGGCTACAGCCTTGGTGCCAATCTGGCGGTGCATTATCTGACGCAGAGCGGCGGCGGGCAGGTAAAGGGAGTCATACTTGAAGGATGCTCCTATTCACTGCCTGATTCGCAGAAAAGGAGACTGGCAAAATACGGCAGCATTCCTCAGTATGATGCGATATACGAGCGGGCAAGGCAGATCCTCGGACAGGATCCCATCAGCAGCAGGAACGATCAACTTTTTATAGTGTATAAAGCATGGGGAAATTCCTACGGCCCGGTTGATATAGAGATCTTTTCTTACAGAACGTGGTGGTTTATGAGAAGTCCTGAGGCTGATTCTGCCAAAACTTACAAGCATATCTCAAAGGTAAATATCCCCGTGCTGTTCATACACGGTGAGAATGACGACATTGTTGATCACTGGGAGCCTGAAAAGCTGAAGGGAATACTGGAAGAATCCGGAAATAACAACGTCACCCTTACGTACATTCCTGGCGCCAAGCATGACTGCATGGAAAACCCAAAAACCACTACCGACGTGATCACTTCCTGGTTGTCCGCCGGCGGGACCTGAGATAAGAAGTTTTCAGGCTTAAGGAACAAAGATAAACAGCGGACCTTAGAGGTAATTTTTATGAGTTTTTTGCTGCTGAAGTATTTAATTAAGGCAGGCTTATCTTATGCACGTGGCTTCTGCCTTTTTCCGTCAGGACCAGGCTGTCGTCCGATATTAAAATAAATCCGTTCTTCTGTGCCATGCTTATTACCCGCTGCCCAAACTCCCTGCTCCAGCGCATGTGATCGTACAGGTGTGAGATCCTTGATTCCCGGTCATAATCCGGCTGCCCTTCATGGTTTACAAGATGAGAGAGAAGCAGGTTCTGCGCAAACAGCCATTTCTGTCTTATCCGCTCTCTTATACTGAAAACTATTCCGTTCCTGGGCGAAAAAAGCATCGTCAGGATGAACAGCATCCCGCAGACAACTGATATAGTTCCCGCGATGTTTGCGTTCATTAAATTTGCCAGAACAAACCCGGCCAGGGATGAGAGTGCCCCGACCACCACGCTGATAATTATCATAAAAGACAGCCTTTCGGTTATAAGGAACGCGGTTGCCGGAGGGATTATCATATAAGCGATAACAAGAACGGAGCCCACGGCGTCAAAGGCGGCTACGCACGTAACTGACACTATGGCCATCAGTCCAAGGTTCACGGAGGAAGGCAGAAATCCAAACGCTTTTGATAAAGACCGGTCAAAGGTGGTTATTTTCAGTTCCTTATAAAAGAAGGTTACAAGCAGGGCGTTAATAACGAACAAAGCCGCCATGACAAGAAGGGATTTTGGACCAAGATCAAATCCGTTTATCACAAGTCTGTTAAAAGGAGCAAACGCAAGCTCTCCAAGCAGAACGGTGTCTATATCAATGTGCACCTCCCTTGCGTACCTGGAGATCACTATAATGGCTATGCTGAACAGAAGAGGAAAGACAAAGCCGATCGAAGCGTCTTTTTTTATGTGTTTTTTCCGGCTGAGGGCATCCACCAGTAAAACGGTTGCAAGGCCGCTGAGCGTGGCTCCTATGATCAGGAACGGGGAGCTCAGGCTCTGTACGATAAAAAATACAAGAACTATGCCAAGCAGGACCGAATGACTTATTGCGTCAGACATCATTGCCATGGACCTGAGTATTAAAAAATTCCCTATTATCGCGCAGGAAGAAGACACGAGAACGGCGATCATAAGTATTTCTATCTGAGCGGCGTTCATCCCTGCAGGGTCCTTATACTGTTTTTCACTCTGCTGTATCCCAGCTCTGTGAGAGCCCACTCGTCCTTTCCGGCCCTGGTGACAAGTCCCTGCTGATGCAGCTTTTGCAGTCCCGTCTCCACCTGCATCTGATCTTTTTCCATAAGCCTGAGGACGTTTATTGAGTGGGGATGGAACGGATCGTTGTTGTTTTCAGAAAGTTTGAGCAGGTTCTCCAGTATAACGTTCAGTCTGAACTTTCGTTTTCCTCTGTGCTCTCTCACTTTCTGGGAAATGATGCCGTAGTTTGGTGCAAACAGTATGGAAAGTATCACTATCGCCGATGCGCATACTATGATCGATGGTCCGGTTGGCAGCCGCGTGATCTTACTGCTCAGGATGGAGCCGAGCATTCCGGCAATTACTCCAAAAAGGGATGAAAGCGCCACCATCAGACTGAGCCGGTCGGTCCACTGCCTTGCGGCTATGGCCGGGGCGATAAGCATTGAGCTCATAAGAATGACTCCCACCGTCTGAAGTCCGATCATTATCGCCGTAACGATTAAAACTATTAGAACTGAACTGATCAGACTGACGTTTATTCCCAGACTTTTTGCATAAGTGGGATCAAAGATCAGGATTTTAATTTCTTTCCAGAGCAGAAGCGTGATGAAAATGGAGATTGATCCCAGGATTATCATTGTTTTCAGGTCATCATGGGTTAGGGCGGCGGCCTGGCCGAAAAGAAACTTGTCCAGGCCCGCCTGATTACTGTCCGGCAGGCGCTGCACCATCGTCAGCAGGACTATTCCCAGACCAAAGAAAGTTGAAAGCCAGATCGCAAGCGCGGAATCAAACTTGATCTTGGAATAGTTAACTGTTGCGTGAATGCAGAGCGTGGACAGCAGCGCGGCCGCTCCGGCGCTGAGCATAAGAACAAAGGGGCTTTTGGTGCTGAAGATCAAAAACGCCAGCACAATTCCCGGAAGAGTTGCATGGGACATCGTGTCTCCCAGCAGGCTCTGCTTTCTGAGCACGACCATGGTTCCGAGAAACCCACTTACTATGCCAAGTACCCCGGAGCCAAAGGCCACGTTTCTCAGCGTGTAATCAAATACCAGTTCTTCAAGGATCATAAGTTAGCCTGAAACGCTCTGATCAAACTTTCCTTCAATGTATTTGACGCTGCCTCCATAAGTATTGGCAAGCTTTTCCGGATTGAAGACGTCCTGTACTTTTCCGCTTTCGATCAGTCTGACGTTCAAAAGCGCAACGTTGTCAAAGTACTCTCTGACCGTCTGCAGGTCGTGATGAACGACCAGGAGGGTTTTTCCTGATGACCTTATCTCTTTCAGAATAGAGATGATCGCTTTTTCCGTGGTAGCGTCAACTCCCTGAAAAGGTTCGTCCATTATGTATATCTCAGCGTTCTGTACCAGTGCTCTTGCAAGAAACACCCTCTGCTGCTGTCCCCCTGAGAGTTTGCTTATCTGTCTGTTTTGAAACTCGGTCATCCCGACCTTCTCAAGAGCTTCCAGCGCAAGCAGATGCTCTTTTCTGCCCGGACGTCTGAACCAGCCCAGGGAGCCGTAGGTGCCCATCTTAACAACGTCAAGCACGCTTGTTGGAAAGTCCCAGTCAACGCTTCCACGCTGCGGTACATACGAAACCAGTTTTCTGTTCTCGTGATATTTTTTTCCAAATATCAGTACCCTTCCTGCCACAATTGGCACAAGACCCTGAACTGCTTTCAGCAGAGTCGTTTTACCGGCGCCGTTCGGACCCACCACTGCCATCAGAACGCCCCTTGGAACGCTGAGATCAATGTCCCACAGAACGGGTTTATTATCATAAGCGACCGTCAGGTCCGTAACGTTTAACGCAGATTTATCTTCCTTCATAGCTAAGAGCGTTTATTATCGTATCCAGGTTGTATTTGAACATTCCTATATATTCCGACTGGGGAGTTCCGGGTGTTCCCAGTGCGTCAGAGTAAAGAGTTCCTCCCATCCTGACGTCAACCCCTTTTGCCTTTACGGCTTTTGTTACAGCTTCAATGTACTTTGGTGAAACGGACGACTCTATAAAGACCGCGGGGATCTTTCTTTCAGCGATAAGTTTTGACAGTCTCTGCACGTCTGCCGCGCCTGCTTCTGAGTCAGTGCTGATCCCCTGAAGTCCTATAACTTCAAAGCCGTAGGCGGCCCCGAAGTACCCAAACGCGTCATGCGCCGTGATAAGCACTCTTTTTTCCTCAGGTAACGTGCTTACCCTTTCATGCACGTAGCTCTGCAGGTCTTTTAACTCTCTGATATAAGTTTCCGCGTTGGCGGTATAAACCTCTTCGTTCCGGCGGTCGTGCTTAATTAAAGCGTCCCTTACGACCTTTACCGCGCCGGTCCACAACTCCACGTCAAACCATATGTGCGGGTCATAGTAACCCTGAAATGCTCTGGACCGCTGAAGTCCGGACTCATCCACGCCCTCGGCAACGGCAACGGTGGAAATGCCCCGTCCGGACATGCTTTTGAACACCTCCGCCATTTTCCCTTCAAGGTGAAGGCCGTTGTATAAAATCACGTCGGCTTTCAGCAGGGTCTGAACGTCCCATGCACTTGCCTTGTAAAGATGCGGGTCCACGCCCGGCCCCATAAGAGGCTGCGTGCTGACCTTATCTCCCCCTACATTGATGACAATATCGTTTATCATTCCGGTAGTTGTTACAACGCTTATTTTCTGTGAAGTGTTTTCTTCAGCACCTGGATGGTTGCTCCGAAAACAGGACAACAGCGTAAAGATCATCAGAATTAAAAGGAGCGCTCTCATTGGTTTTTCAGTTTTTTAACGTCCGTTACCGATATATGCTTAGCTACTTCCACCCCTATGAACTCGGCCTTGTTCTTTATCTTTATCTTTATTGGTCCATCAAAAGGTTCAACGGAATCAATCCTGATGTTCGTTCCTGGATAAAAGCCAAGCTTTCCAAGGTATCTGAGCATACTGGGGTCGTGATCACTTACCTCCGCTATCACTGCCGTGCAGCCGGGCTTCACGTCTATCAGTCTGGTACATTTTCTCTCGATAAGTTCCCCGTTCTTGCCCGGGATCAGCGACCCGTGCGGATCTGAAGTTGGATGGCCAAGGAACTCGTCCATTCTGTTCTCTATATCCTCTGATATGACGTGCTCCAGTTTCTCCGCTTCCTCGTGAACCTTGTCCCAGGTGACCCCAAGCGCCTCTTTAAGATACAGTTCTATAAGCCTGTGATGTCTGATCACTTCCAGGGCTATCTTTTTTCCCGCGGGGGTCAGGCTTACTCCCTGATATTTTTTATAAGTTATGAGTTTTCTTGATGACAGCTTTTTTATCATTCCGGTAACGGAGGCGGGCACTACGTTCAGTTTTTTGGACAGAGAGTTAGTTGTAACTTTTTCGT
>CAZUNK010000042.1:0-8082 GCA_964622285.1 uncultured Spirochaetia bacterium | reverse complement strand
ACTTTATATTCCAGGGTCGCAAGTCCGGTGTGAACGCCCTAGGGACCAGTGCCGGAAACCTGTCCTGAAATTCCCTTAGGAACGCAGAGTTTTTTTTCAGGTAACACCTGCTGCAGCCACGCCTCTCAGCAGCTTATGTCTCCTGACGGTACGAAGGACAGATGCTGCCTATTTTGCACCTGCTGCAAAGCGGCTTTCTTGATTTGCATATGGACCTTCCATGATCTCCAAGTGCATTTGAGAAGAACGTGCAGCTGTTTTCGGGAACAAGCTCTCTGAGATCAGACTCCACTTTGACCGCGTCAACGTTCCGGGTAAGTCCTAACCTTCTGCTGAGCCTTCCTATATGCGTATCTACAATTATTCCGGGCTTGCCGTAATAGTTCCCGATGATCACGTTGGCGGTTTTTCTGCCAACTCCCTTTAATTTTATCAGCTGCTCAATGGTGTCCGGCACCTCTCCGTTATGGTCCCTCATCAGGGATTTTGCACACTCAACAATAGACTCGGCTTTGACGTTAAAAAACCCCGTTGATTTTATGTCATCTTTTAAGCTCTCCACGTCGGCCACGGAAAACTCATAGGGACCGGGATATTTTTTAAACAGGTCCTTTGTTACTTTATTGACCCTGGCGTCCGTGCACTGGGCGGACAGGATAGAGCCGACCAGCAGTTCAAAGGCGTTTTTAAAATTCAGGTGGCACCTGGCGTCCGGGTACTCTTTTTCAAGGAAAGCAAGAACCTCTTTTAGCCTCTGTTTTCTCTGTGACAGATCAGATATGGACATTGCACAAAAATCAACCGCGGTAATATCTGATGAACTACTGGCTTTGTATTCAGAAAGGAACAAAGGGGAAATCCTATATATCCCTCTCAAACGACGCGTTACATCAGTCGTCCTTTCGTGCCGGCTCCAGCCCCTCTTTCCCTTCAAAGAAGTCTTTGTTCATATCAATAAACTTCTGCCATTTTTCAGGAAGTTCATCTTCATGGTAGATAGCATCAACGGGACAGGGGTCCACACAGGCGCCGCAGTCTATACATTCCTCAGGATGAATAAAAAGCTGATCATCACCTTCATAGATACAATCAACGGGACATGCCTCAACGCAGGCTTTGTCTTTAACGCTGATACACGGTTCAGCAATTATATATGCCATCTAACGATACCTCCCTATGTAAGTAATAGTAACCAATTGTGATCAGAAAGATAATACTTCATTCACCAGGAATAAAAAGTCTTCCTGTTTTTATCCTCCGGCCTCCTCGTCCCTTTACTTATCGGCGGGGTCTTTGTCCCTGCTCTGTCCGGCCTCCGGCTCACCGGGGTTTTCCGGAATAGCGGGAGCTCCCATAAAAGATTCCACGTCCTTATCTATATCCATATTTATGTCCGTGTCCAGACCAGGTTCTTCCTGTTCATCAGGAACAATGTCCTGAATTTCCGGGGTCGTTTCAATCACGGAAGTTTTTATCTTCTGAACTGAGAAATATCCCAGGGACAGGGAAGTAACAAAGAATATCACGGCGAACAGTCGGGTGAGCTTTGTTAAAAAAGGAACCGCACCGCTTGCACCAAATACTGATTCTGAAGTGCCGCCTCCAAATACCGACCCCAGGTCACCTGATTTTCCGGGCTGTAAAAGCACCACAATGATCAGTATGAAACTCACTAACACGTGAACTATTTCGACTATTGGTATAACGAACTGCACTTTGAACTAACTCCCTATCATTCCAATTAAATTTATAAATGACTCGGCATCGAGGCTGGACCCTCCTATCAGCGCCCCTTTAACGTCCCGCGCTTTCAGTATTAAGTTAATATTGTCCTGATTAACGCTTCCACCATAAATTATTCTTATATTATCCGCATCTTTGCCAAATAGTGCAATTAATTTATCCCGTATCTCTTTATGAGCCTTCGCAATCTCCTTGGGAGTTGCGTTATTGCCCGTTCCAACCGCCCATATAGGTTCATACGCAACAACGATGTTCTTTGAACTGTCCCCCTTTACATCCTCAAGCGCGCTCTCTACCTGACGTCTTAAAACGTTTGGGGTCATGCCCTTTTCTCTCTGTATGAGAGTTTCTCCGACGCATATGATCGTCTTTAATCCGGCGTTCAGGGAAGCAAGGACTTTTTTCTTTACGTCGTAGTCGGTTTCACCAAGTATCTGCCTTCTTTCCGAGTGCCCGACGATCACCCAGGAACAACCTATGTCCACCAGCATTTTGGGCGAGATCTCCCCGGTATAAGCCCCGCTGTCCTCCCAGAAAACGTTCTGCGCTCCCAGTGACATGTCAGTATGGTTTATAACCCTGTGAACGATCTCCATGTTCGTGAACGGAGGAGCCAGAACGATCTCAAACTTCAGAAGGGCCGGACTTACCATGTTCAGAAGAGATTTTGTCAGAAGCTCAGCTTCTCCTCTCAGAAGGTTCATTTTCCAGTTGGCAACTACTATTTTTTTATTCATTAAGATTAACCTCGGAGTGATCTGGCACTTATATCTGAATAATAATACCAAACAGGACAGATTTTTAAACTCAAAAAGCCGCGCATGGCCGTCTGAGCACTGTACTTACCGTCCATACTGATCAAAATATTTTTTCAGCCGCTCCATTCCTTTCTGTATCAGCTCCGCGGAAGTTGCGTACGAAAACCTTAAATAACCTTCCCCTCCATCCCCAAAGTCAATCCCGGGCGCAACTCCAACCCCGGCCTTATCCAGAATATCAAATGCGATCTCCTTGGAATCCATGCCTACCTTTGAAACGTTCAGAAAAACGTAAAAGGCCCCGTCAGGTTCATACCCAAGCGAAAAGCCCAGTTTTTCTATGCCTCTCAGCATCTCCGTTCTTCTCTGATCAAAAACTTCCACCATTTTTCTGGCCTGCAGCCCGGCTCCTTTCAGCGCCGCCACTCCTGCCCTTTGAACAAAGGGATTTGCCGAGATAAAGAGGTTCTGCTGAAGTTTCTGAACAGGACGAACAAAGTCCTGCGGCGCGATCATATAACCAAGCCTCCAGCCCGTCATTGCGTATAATTTGGAAAATCCGCTTATCACAAAAGCGTTATCAGTGAACTCCAGAGCTGACCTTGCCTTTTTACCGTACTCCAGGCCATGATAGATCTCATCTGAGATCACGGCAGTTCCCATATCCGCTATCTTTTCAATCAACAGCGGGTCCATTGTCACGCCGGTGGGATTTGCAGGAGAATTTATAATTATGGCCTTTGTCTTTTTGGTGATCGCCTTTTTTATATCGGATATCTCCACCTGAAATCCATTTTCCTCGTATACCCTTACTTTTCTAGGTATCCCTCCTGCAACCTTGATTATCTGAGGATAGCACGAGTAGTGAGGGTCGGTAATGATTATCTCGTCACCCGGGTTGATGAGAGACGCTATGGAAAGGAAAAGTGCCGGGGAACTTCCAAGCGTGACGATAACGTTTTCAGGGCTTACGCTCTGCCCGTAAGCGTCGTTATAACTGCTTGCGATGGCACATCTGAGCTCTGATATCCCGGTGCTCTCGGTGTATTTGGTCTCGCCTCTTTCAATCGACTCTACAGCGGCGCTGCATATATCGTCGTGGGTTGGAAAATCAGGCTCTCCCACCTCAAAGTGTATAATGTCCCTTCCTTCTCTTTCAAACCTTTTTGCACGTTCCAGAACTTCCATGACGTAAAAAGGAGAAAGATGTTTTGCCAGTTCAGACGGCATAAGATAAACGGTTATTTAGCAACCAGTGCTTTTTCAATTTTTCTTTTAAGTAACTGCCTCTTAAGTCCCGAGATCCTGTCAAAAAACATTATTCCGTCCAGGTGATCTATCTCATGCTGCAGGACCCTGGAAAGAAGATCAGAGGCTTCCACCACCACTTTATCCCCGCCTCTGTCAAAAGCCTCCACAACAATGCTCAGATTCCTTTTTATAGTGCTTTTAAAGCCCGGAACGCTCAGGCACCCTTCCTCGCTCATCTGAGAACCTTCCGCACTTACAATTACAGGATTGATGAACTCCTGAATGTTCTTTGTGCCGGATTTTCCAAAATCAACGTCAATGACCGCCGCTCTGATGTTCTCTCCAACCTGCGGTCCCGCAAGTCCAACCCCTTTTGCCTCGTACATGGTCTCCGCCATATCATCAAGCAGCCTGTGAAGAGCTCTGTCAAATTTTTTAACCGGAGCTGACTTTTTTTTCAGCCTGCCGTCGGGATAGATCAATATTTCACGTAAGGACATGATTATCCTGAAAAAACGCTCACATTAATAAATGTCTCAAAGTTAAAACTTAAGATCTGACTTCGTATAGCCGGTCTGTTCATTTAACGCGCGGAAGATCAACCGTTCATTCTTTTAATAAGCTCTTTACTCACTTTGAAACGAGGAAGTTTTTTGGCGGGCACATGAACGCGTCTTCCGGTCCTTGGGTTTCTGCCCTGGTACGAACGGTAACCTCTGGTGAAGAAACTGCCGAACTCTCTGATCTCAATCCGCTCATCGTTTTTTAAAGCGTCAGCCATGCTTTCTATGAGCACGTCCAGTATCTTACCTGACTGATCCGGCTGCAAATCAAACTTCTCAGAAATTTCTCTTGCAATGTCAGATTTTTTCATACAAACTCACGGTATCTGTAAATGATTTTTAAGCTAGTTGCTTTAAGCCCGTTTGTCAAGTATATGTTACACAGGGTCCGTTGATATTTTAAGACACGCTACTGACCCAAGCGCAGAAGATAATTGGTCGCACGGCAGATAGTTAATGAGCAAAGTTGAAAGACTCCTGAACGAAGTTGAACAACTTAAGAACGACGGGAAGTTTGAAGATGCACTGTCCGTGCTGAACAAAGCCAGTAAGCTCTCTCCTGATAACCCGCTTGTGTTTCTGTCCTACGCGGTCACTTACGATTTGATGGAACAGTTTGAAAGTTCCACCTTATATTTCATCAAAGCACTGAGGTTAGAGCCGGACAACCCGAAGATACTGACGCATTACGGTATAACGCTCTGCAGGCTCGGCAGATACGAAGAGGCGACCTCCGCCTTTAAAAAAGCGCTTCACACAGACCCTGATCATTTCTTTGCAAAATGGAATTTAGCTATCACCTACAGATCGATCGGGCTTTATGAAGATGCTGTAACAATAATGAAGGAATGCATAGCGAGTGATGAGGAGGACTTTGCCGAGGAAGAAATACATTACCAGCTGGGCTGCATCTACTACGATATGGGCTGGACCCATGAAGCGGTCAGAGAGTTCAGGACCCACCTTGAGACCGTGCCAGGCGACCTGTGGGCAAACCTGTCCTTGGGCAACTGTTTTTTGGACATGGGATGGGTGGATGAATCGATCAGAAAATTTCAGGAGATCATTAAACTCAATCCTGAATTCATCCCTTCCTATAACGCACTTGCCTTTTCATTTGCTGAAAAAGGATGGTACAAGGAAGCCCTTGAGGTTCTGCGGGATGCACAGAAAATATCCCCGGACGATCAGACGATAAAGGAAAGTATTGAGTATATAGAATCACTGATCGACAGTGGCAGTAAAGCCGCGGCTCTTATATATGCTTTGTTAAAGATCTACGCTGAAAATCTGAAAAAACAGCTGGATAAACTGAAGTAAAGCCGCAGATATAAAAACTACTGAGTCCGGCTTTGCCGCTTTTAACTACTTATCCGGATGAATGATCACCTTCAGGCTTTCTTCCGCCCTCTCCGCGATACCAAAACCTTTCATACCTTCCTTCATAGGCAGGTGATGGGTTATCATATCCTCAACGCTTAGCCTTTTGTACCGTATCAGGCTGAGCGCTAACTGAAGGTCCCGGGGCGAGGCGGCGTATGAACTTACTATCCTGACCCCCGACCACCAGAGATCATTAAAATTCACTTTTAGTTCGTACCTAGGATCAGACGGGGCAAAAAACAGTATGGTTCCGCCTTTTTCCACAATGGAGAACGCCTGATCAATGGCCGAGTGAGCGCCGGTGCAGACAATTACAAGGTCCATCAGCGCCCCCGCGCTTTTCCTTATCTTCTCTGAAATTTTCTCATCAGACGCCAAGTAGGTCTGATCGGCCCCGAACCTCTTTGCAAAGTCAAGTTTGAACCCGTTCACATCGACCGCGCAGGTATATCCCGCTCCCTGACTTATGGCATACTTCAGGTTCAGCATGCCCGTAACCCCGCTTCCGATCACGGCCGTTTTTATACCGGCCTCAAAGCCCGCAAGCCTGTGGCCTCTTACCACGCAGCCAAGCGGCTCAACGAAAGAACCTTCGTCGCACGAGACCCCGCCGCCGAGCAGGAACGTTCCGCTGCTTACGTTCACCTGTGGAAGCCTTATGTACTCCGAGAATCCCCCCGGATCAAAATACGTCTCTTTAATGTACGGACAGACCGTATGACGGTCAGAAAGGCAGTACGCGCATGTGTTGCAGGGGACGTGATGCGTTGCAACGATCCTGTCCCCTTCCTTGAACTTTGACACGTGCCTGCCGGTTTTAACGACCTCACCGGCAACTTCGTGCCCCAGAACAAGCGGCGCCTTTGGCAGTCTGTACCATTCCATAAGGTCGCTGCCGCATATTCCGCTTGACCTGACCTTCATTAAGATCTCCCCGTCCCCTATTTCAGGAACCGGCTGCTCCTCCAGTCTGATGTCGTGATTGTTGTAGTAGGTCAGGACCTTCATAATGATCGGCTGTTTAAAGCGGACCCAAGCCGTGGTTACTTCTTATCGTTTTTTACTGCCCTGAACAGCTCAAGTGCTTTTTTCGGACTGCTGCCCTCGTGCACTATTGCTCTTATCGCCCTTATCATGGCGACCGGATGATCGTGCTGCCATATATTTCTGCCCATGTCCACGCCCGCTGCTCCCCTGTCTACGGCGTCATGCACCATATTAAAAACGTCCATTTCAGTCTCAAGCTTTGGACCGCCCGCGATCACAACGGGCACGAGACAGCTTGCGGTGACTTTTTCAAAATCCTCGCAGTAGTACGTTTTAACGATATGAGCTCCCAGTTCCGCGCAGATCCGGCAGCAGAGCGACAGGTACCTTGAATCCCGTTTTTCAAGTTCCTTGCCCACGGCCGTTATACCAAGCACGGGAATTCCGTACCTCTCTCCCTGGTTTGCCAGTTCAGCCAGATTTAAAAGCGTCTGCTTTTCAAACTCCGTGCCAACGAACACCGACAGTCCCACCCCGACAACGTTCAGCCTTATGGCCTCCTCAAAGGAAGTGGTCAGTCCCTCGTCCTCCAGATGCGGTCCCGTTATACTTGTGCCGCCGGACACCCTGAGCACCACGCTGGCGTTCGCACCGGGATCAACGGAGGTTCTCAGCACCCCTCTTGTAAGCATAATGGTATCGGCATAGGGAAGGAGCGGCGTTATGGTCTGCCTTGGAACCTCCAGTTTGTGAGTGGGTCCCAGAAAATATCCATGATCAAGCGCCAGCATGACCGACTTTCCCGTTTTAGGCTGAATTATCCTTGCTAATCTGTTTTTCATTCCCCAGTCCATAATAAACTTTCACCTCGTAAAATTGTTTAACAGAGTCAAGATTGTATTCAAGAGAAGCTAAAAGTCAATCAAAGCAGGCGGCCGCGCCAGCTATCAGACCGGCATGAAAGCAGATTCAGGCTCAGATCGTTCCGGTCCTCTCCGAGACGTTTTTAAATGCCTTGACCGCCTGGTCAATATGGGCTCTGCTGTGTCCGGCCATGATGGATGAACGAATTCTGCATTTGCCGGCAGGTACCGAAGGCGGCCTTACCGCCGGAGTGAACACGCCCTCTTTTCTTAATTCATCTGCAAACTCAAGCGTTGGCTGCGGCTCACCTATGAGGATGGGAACAATGGCTGAACTGGAAGGAATGGTTCTAAGACCTATGCTTTCAACGCCTGATTTGAACCTGCGGATCATCTCCCACAGATGATCGCGCCTGCTTTTCTCGTTTATAATAATATCTATTGACTCCATTGACGCAGCCAAGCAGGCAGCAGGCAGGGACGTGTCAAAAATATAGCTTCTGACGCGGTTTCTGATAAAGTCCACTAAACTTC
>CAZUNK010000041.1:0-17273 GCA_964622285.1 uncultured Spirochaetia bacterium | reverse complement strand
TTGCAGCTCCTGTGGCAAAAAAGGTGATTGAAGAGTACAGACGTCTTCAAAGAACGTATTGAAAGGTGCTGAACAATGTCCATATTGGATAGAAGGTTCCTGAAAAATTTTATCTGGTTAATAATAGGCCTGTCATTGATCCTGTCGGCGTTAGGAGCGCTCAATCTGTACAGTGCGTCGCTTCACTCAGGACTGCATCTCTTTAAAAAACAGCTTATCTGGATTGCTGTTGGCGTTGGCTCAATGATATTTGTGTCGTTTATCTCCGGGAGCACTATGCAGAGATATGCATTTCGCCTGTATTTTATCTGTATAATTGCGCTGGTCGCTGTGCTTGTGTTCGGTAAGGAGATATCCGGTTCCAAGAGCTGGATAGCTCTGGGCAATTTTTCAGTTCAGCCTTCTGAGTTTGTAAAAATTGCCGCGATATTGGTTCTTGCCCGGTTTTATCATTACACCTTTCACGATGGGCCGTTTGGCCTGGGTGAACTGATGGGACCGATACTGTCCATTGTACCTATATCTGTACTTATTATCATGCAGCCTGATTTTGGAACTCTGCTGGTGATCTTACTGATATGCGGGTCGCTTCTGGCTTTTGCGGGGATTGAAAAAAAGTCCCTTCTGGTAATTTTAGCTCTGCTGATCGCTGTATCCATTCCCACCTGGCATTTTCTGCTGAAGGACTATCAGAGAGAAAGGGTGCTGACTTTCGTTGATCCACTGCGCGACCCTAAGGGAACGGGCTATAATTCTCTGCAGTCTCAGATCGCAGTTGGTTCAGGTAAATTGACCGGAAAGGGATTTAGTTCCGGAACGCAGTCCCAGCTCAGGTTTATACCTGAACAGGAAACTGATTTTGTTTTCTCCGTTCTTGCTGAAGAATGGGGATTTGTTGGCGCGGTTTTTGTGCTGATGCTCTATTTTCTGCTTATCTTTTTCATATTTGACGTAGCAAGTTCCACGAAGGATAAGTTCTCAATGATGGTATCGCTGGGCGTAGCTATGCTCTTTTTCTGGCATGCCTGTCTTAACGTTGGCATGGTACTGGGGCTTTTGCCCATAATTGGCGTGCCCCTGCTGTTTTTCAGCTATGGAGGCTCATCGGTCGTTACTGCCTTTATAGCGATCGGAATTGTTGTAGGGATTAAGCTCCGGCAGCTTCCTCCTTTAGAAGAAGGATCGCTGTGGATTGAAAAATGAAAACTCCAGCACAGGTGCAGATCGGACGTAAATATCTGACCCTTTGCCGGGCTTTTATCTTGCCGGTGTTGTTCTCCTGTCACTTTAACTTGACAGTGCTTTTATGCTTGGATAAATTACCCTATTAGGTTCAGCCGAGTTAGTGGGTAGTATCAGCAGGTAAGTTTCAATAGGGTGAGAGTGGAATATTGAAATAATTTAGGTTCTACCTGCTGCGATTTCTGCAAGTGGTTGATTCAAAGCAGATGTTTAATTTTTATTCTTTACGAACATTAAGTATTTCACTGATAATTTTTTCTTATGCAGTTTTTGCAGGTCCTGAATCCTATGGACTTTCCAATGTGAATGATGTTTCTCTTGTAGGGATTGATGAAAAACTGAACAGTTCCGTGAATTTGGATCTGAGTTTTACAGATCATAATGGTAAAGCCGTTACCTTAGGGAGCTATTTTGACGACAAACCGGTAGTAATACATATGATGTACCTGAGCTGTCCCAGGGTTTGCGGGTTTGCATTTGAAGGCGTGCGAAGCGTCATAGATGAAACTGAAGATTTTAAAACAGGTAAGGACTACAGAGTACTTTCTATCAGTTTTAATCCGGAGGACGATCATCTGCTGTCAAAGGAAAGGTCGGCTAAGTACCTGGAAGGCCTTGCAGGCCGGTCCGGTAGCACGGAGGCGGGCTGGACGTTCCTTACCGGTAAAAAGGACAGTATAATTGAGCTGACGAGTTCACTGGGATATAAATTTCTAAAGGATGGTCATGAGTTTGCACATCCTTCTGCTCTGGTCGTTGTGACCCCCGAAGGGAGAATATCCCGGTACCTGTACGGAATTCAGCACAATCCCAGAGATTATAAACTGGCACTTATAGAAGCTTCCGATGGTAAGATCGGCAAAAATTCACTGAGCAACAAAGTGCTGCTTTTCTGCTATCAGTTTGACCCTGTTGGCAAAAAATACGCTCTTAAAGCACTTAATATTGTAAAAGCTGGTGGAATGGTTACCTTGTTTGCTTTATCTAGTTTCCTTGCTTTTTTCTGGATAAGGGAGAAGAAGTCAAATTAACTGTAAATAAAGTTGAGGTTGATTGATTAACAATGTTTGACTGGTTACCTGAAAATGCATCTAATCTGGCTAGTGGGGTAGATAACGTAATCCTCTTTGTGACCGTGGTATCGGTTTTCTTCTTTTTTCTTATATCAGCTTTTCTGGTGTTTTTTGCAATTAAGTACAGAAGAAGGTCCGATCAGGATGAAACGCCGTATATTACCGGAAATGAAATGCTTGAGGTTGTGTGGACGGTTATTCCATCGGTCATCCTTATGGTCATCTTTGCATGGGGCTACATTCAGTTTGCAGAGATGCGCAATCCGCCTAGCGACGCCATGGAGGTAAATGTTACAGCAAGACAGTGGCTCTGGCAGTTTGACTATTATAACGGCAAAAGGACCATTAACGAGCTTTACGTTCAACAGAACCGTCCCGTGAAAATGGTAATGAGGTCAGAGGACGTTCTTCACAGTTTTTTCGTGCCTGATTTCAGGGTAAAACAGGACATTTTACCGGGTAACTACACGCAGCTTTGGTTTACTCCTACAAAAATCGGGACTTTTGATCTTTACTGTGCCGAGTACTGTGGAACAAACCACTCCAAGATGCTTGCCAAGGTTAACGTGCTGAGTCCCGAGGCTTTTGCTATATGGGAGAAGGGCATAGGGATTGAGGAAGCCGGAGGCGCCCTGGCGGTTAATCTGTCACCGGCCGAGAGTGGTCGTAAGCTGTATGATAACAGAGGCTGCGGCGCCTGTCACAGCATTGACGGATCGGATGGAATAGGTCCAACCTTTAAAGCTCTTTTTGGCAAAGTTGAGAAACTGCAAAGCGGGGAGACCATTACCGTGGAAGAAAACTACATCAGGGAGTCCATTTTAAATCCCAATGAGAAAATGGTGGAAGGATATGCCCCTGTTATGCCGTCTTTTATAGGTATACTAAGCGATGAAGAAATTACTGATATTATTGAATACATTAAAACCCTCAAGTAGAGATATAAAGGAGGAACACTATGTCAACTGGTGCAGTTAGTGAATCGGTAAGCGCGCCTTCGTTTTATGAACCCAGAGGATTTAATTCGTGGTTATGGACCACTGATCACAAGCGTATAGGTATTCTCTATCTGGTTACTATCTCTTTCTTTTTTCTTGTGGCAGGTGTTTTTGCGCTTTTGATGAGATATGAACTGCTGACTCCTGAGGCGGATTTTGTCAGTCAGGACACCTATAACGTGTTTTTTACGATGCATGGTTCTTTAATGGTGTTCTTTTTTATTGTTCCAGGAGTTGCGGCCAGCCTGGGCAACTTTCTTATACCACTTATGATCGGCGCGCGGGACGTTGCTTTTCCAAAGCTCAATCTTGGAAGCTACTGGGTATATCTACTGGGCACCCTTATTCTGCTGTTTGCCTTGCTTCAACCGGCGGATACCGGCTGGACGTTCTATACTCCTTACAGCGTTCAGAGCCGTACGGACGTGGTGCTGATAACGCTTGGGGTTTTTGTACTGGGATTTTCATCTATTTTGACTGGACTGAACTTTATCGTCACCATACATAAGCTGAGAGCCCCCGGTATGACGTGGGGAAGGTTGCCGCTTTTCATATGGGCCTCTTACGCAACGGCAATTCTGCAGCTTCTGGCAACTCCGGTTGTGGGTATTACGCTCCTGCTTCTTATTGCTGAAAGAGTGCTTGATATAGGGTTTTTTGATCCGGCAAAGGGCGGAGATCCTATACTGTTTCAGAATTTTTTCTGGTTTTACTCCCATCCGGCGGTTTATATTATGGTCATACCGGCATTTGGTATCATATCAGAGATCATTCCCGTTTTTGCCAGAAAACCGATCTTTGGGTACAAAGCAATTGCCTATTCAAGTTTTGCAATAGCAATAATCAGTTTCTTTGTGTGGCTTCATCACATGTTCGTCAGTGGAATATCCGAAACCGCTGCCGCTATCTTCTCGTTCCTAACTATGCTTGTGGCCATTCCAACTGCGATAAAGGTCTTCAACTGGGTGGCAACTTTATATAAAGGTTCAATCTCTCTTGAGTCTCCTATGCTTTATGCCCTTTCCTTTATATTTCTGTTTACCGTGGGGGGTCTGACGGGCGTTTACCTGGGTGCACTCGCCGTGGACGTTCATCTGCATGATACGTACTTCGTGGTTGCTCACATGCACTATGTGATGATAGGAGGAACGGTGTTTGGCTTTTTTGGCGCTCTTCATTTCTGGTATCACAAGTGGTTTGGAAAGGTTTACAATGAACTGATTGCTAAGATTTCATGGTTTCTGATATTTGTGGGATTTAACGTTACGTTCTTTCCTCAGTTTTTTATGGGAATGCAGGGAATGCCAAGAAGATATGCCTCTTATCCTGCTGAGTTTCAAAGCATTCACGAACTCTCAACTTACGGTTCCTGGATACTGGGGCTGGGCGTGTTGATAATGACGGTTAACCTTATTGCTTACCTGTTCAGTAAAGAGAAGGCTCCGGATAACGCATACGGTTCTCTGTCTCTGGAGTGGCAGGTGCCTTCCCCTCCTCCACATGAAAATTTTGACGTAATACCGGTTGTTAATGACTGGACTTACGGATACGGAAAAAAATCTGATCAAGGGGCTTTAGTTTAAATGGAACAATCCGCTCACCATCTAGACCATGAACTGGACCCAGTAGTTGAGTACAATTCATCAAAGCTCGGAATGTGGTTATTTCTGGGAACCGAGATCCTTCTTTTTGGTGGTCTGTTCGCCGCTTATTCAATTTTCAGGGCTCAATACCCGGAAATGTTCATTGAGCAGCATAAGGAACTGGATATCACGAAAGGAGCTATAAATACCATTGTTCTTATCTTCAGCAGTATGACCATGGCAATAGCCGTCTGGGCCGCCAAGAGAGGTGATCAGAAGAAAGTAGTTCTTTTTATGGTAATTACGATCATCTGTGGACTGGTGTTTGGCGGGATTAAATACTTTGAGTATGGTGCCAAGTTCAGCCATCATATATATCCCAACACGAACATATTCTTTGCATTGTATTTCCTGATGACGGGGCTGCACATGCTCCACGTGTTTGTGGGTATCGTTATTTTGGCTGTTATAGCTTTTCTTGCACATAAAGGTAAGTTCAGCAAAGAGTATTACACGCCGGTTGAAGTAGGAGGATTGTACTGGCATTTAGTTGATTTGATATGGATATATCTGTTTCCACTTCTTTATTTGATAGGTTAGACGGGAGGAATCATGAGCACTGATGCACATAACAACAATGAACATCATGAAATAGGTCCTTCTACCTTAATTAAGGTTTGGATAGCACTTACCGTTTTAACTGCCGTGACCGTTTATACCGCTCTTGAGATAGATCTTGGCAGGACTTTTAACATTATAATTGCAATGGTAATCGCTTCCGTTAAGGCCTCAATAGTTGCCTATTATTTCATGCATCTCAAGTTTGAGGATAAACTGACCTGGATATATGCTCTTTATCCCATATTCCTGCTGTTTCTTCTGATCGCTTCAACCATTATGGAAACTTTTACAAGGGTTCCTGCTGTTTTTTAGCATGCTTGCCAAAGCAACGCTCGTTGCACTTTTCATATTACTGGTCTGGGGAAACGTTGTGGCGGGTCTGAAGGTCGGTCTTGCCTGTCCTGATTGGCCGCTGTGTTACGGGGAGTACATACCTCCATTCAGGTGGGATATATACGTGGAGTTTATTCATAGGGTAATCGGCGGACTGACTTCTATTCTGATCATAGCTTTGAGCTATAAACGATTAAGAAAGTACCCATCTTATTTTAAGCTGGTCCCTGTTGTGTGCGTTTTGTTGTTGCTGATACAGATCGTTCTGGGCGGACTTGTGGTGCTTTTAAAACTGCCGGTTGATCTTACGACGCTGCATTTTGCCAACGCAGTGATCATTTTTTCACTGACGTTCTACATGGCTTTTTTTGATGGTGAAAAAAGAGGTCCAAAATTTGCTCTTTCCGGACCCGCTGGAGTATTTTTTGTTCTTTCTGTCCTGATAATTGCTCAGGCGGTGCTTGGTGCCTACGTCCGGCACTCTTATTCAGGTCTTGCCTGTCCTGATTTTCCAAAGTGCCTGGGATTCTGGATACCTCCATCGTTAACTGGCTCTGTTTTGATACATTTTTTCCACAGAGTTGTTGCCTACGTTATTTGCTTGGTTTTTGTAATCCTCTTTATATCGTCACGGCATAAGAAAAAATATGAACTGGCGTTGCCGTATTTAAAGGCCGCACTTCTGTTCATTTTTATTCAGATCGTGATAGGTGTGCTTGTGGTGCTGAGCAAGCTGACCTTTTATATAACGGCACTTCATCTTTCAATTGGACTGGTGATACTTTCTTTGACTTTGTTTATTTGGTTTAAGTATCTGGAAAAGCTATCTTATAAAAGTTACTGATGGAAAGATCTCAAACCAGCATGGGCAGAATAGTTGTCTCTGCCGTTCTACTCTCCAAGCCGGGGATAATAACGAGCGTAGCGCTGACGGGCTACGCTGGCATGGTAATAGCCGCCAAAGGTGTTCCATCAATTCACTTTATACTGTTTGGAATTGTATCCCTGCTGCTGAGCGCCGCAGGTTCTGCTATCTTGAACAACGTGCTTGATAAAGAAATAGATCAAAAGATGGACAGGTTGACAAAGAGGGTGATCGCTATGGATACGCTGGGGAGTAAGAACGTTCTGATACTCTCTATTATGATGATACTTGTTTCGCTGATGATCTCTTCTTATTTTCTGAATTATATAAATGCACTTCTGACTCTTCTTGCCGTGCTGAGCTATACCGTCCTTTACACTCTATTTTTAAAAAGGAACTCTCCCTTTGGAACGATACTCGGAGGTATACCAGGGGCACTGCCGGTGTTGATCGGTTACAGTGCCGTTAGTTCTGAATTTGGTATTAACATATTTATTCTCTTTGTTTTTATGATGCTGTGGCAGCCTCCTCATTTCTGGGCACTTGCGCAGAAATACAGGGATCAGTATGAGCAAGCTGGAATACCGGTAATGCCGGTGGCTTTTGGTGCTAAGTACACAAATATATTGATACTTTTATACTCATTGACTTTGATACCGTTAACTCTTTCTTTCTGGCTGACGGGTTTAACCTCTGCTTATTTTGCGATATTTGCGTTAATAGTGGGATTCTACTTTGAATATAAGGTCGTAAAAAGCGTTTATGATGGTAAAAGCTACGGAACGGCGTTTACCACATCCATAATTTATATGCTTGCAATAATGCTCTCTTTGATAATTGATATTTCCATGCGTCCGCAGCTACCAGTGGATAAGGTGATATTTGGCGTTTAGTGTAGTTAGATTGGAACAAGAAATATGGCAATTAGAGCCTTACAAGAATAATTAAGTTCCAAATCTTATTAATAGTGTATAAAGTGAATTAATTCCAACTCCCCATATAAGGATCTTCAAAGGGGCACTTGCCCTGTTTAATGTGTTCTTCAAACTCGTCTCTGAAATTCCTCACAATAGAATCAACAGGCATTGCGCATCCGTCTGCAAGGGCGCATATGGTAGTTCCTCTCATCTGCGAGCAGGCGTCAAGTATTATATCAATGTGCTCTAAAGAGCCTTTTCCTTTTTCAATCTTGCGCAGCATTTTTTCAAGCCACCAGGTCCCCTCTCTGCACTGGACGCACTGTCCGCAGGATTCATCTCTGTAAAAATGGGCTAAATTATGGGCAACCCTTACCATACAGACCGATTCGTCCATAACGGTTACTCCTGCCGTTCCAAGCATTGACCCTGCTTTTGTCATAGTGTCAAAATCAAGTGGCATGTCAAGATCATCAGCCGTTAGGACCGCTGAGGAAGATCCCCCGGGGGATATGGCTTTGACTTTCTTACCGTTTATCAGGCCTTTTCCATATTCATCAATCAACTCTCTTATCGTAATTCCCAGCGGCAGTTCAAAAAGTCCAGGGTTGTTTATACATCCACTAAGTCCATAAATTTTGGTGCCGGTGTTTTTTGGCGTTCCAATTGATGAGAACCATTCAGGACCTTTGTTTATAATGTGAGGAACGGCGGCTAAGGTTTCCACGTTGTTAACAATGGTTGGACATCCGAACAGTCCTATCTGGGCAGGGAATGGAGGCTTTGGTCTTGGCTCACCGTTTTTTCCTTCAATTGATTCTAACAGTCCAGTTTCTTCTCCGCATATGTAGGCTCCAGCCCCTCTATACAGGGAAACGTCCAGATCAAATCCTGAGTTAAGTACATTTTTTCCCAAGTAGCCTTCTCTGTATGCTTCGTCAATGGCTCCCTGAATTATTTTTGCACCATAAGGCATTTCTCCCCGTATATAGATGTAGCTCCTGTGTGAATTTATTGCATAGCATGCAATTGCTATTCCCTCTATCATCTGGTGAGGGTCGCACTCAAGTATTTCCCGGTCCTTAAAACTCCCTGGTTCGCTTTCATCAGCGTTGCAGCATAGATAGACGGGCTTATCTGTATCCTGCGGGATAAAGCTCCATTTCATACCGGTTGGAAACCCGGCTCCTCCTCTGCCTCTAAGACCAGACTTTTTAATGGTATTTATTACTTCTTCCTTATCCATGTTCAGAACTTTTTTAAAAGCCTGGTAACCATCTCTATCAAGATATGAACTTAGTTCGTGCGAGTTTTCAACTCCTACGTAATTTCTGATAATTCTTAGCTCTGACATTGATCAAGGACCTCTGAAGGGGTTTAAGTCATATATTCTATATGAGAGTTTATTATATTGACAAGTAGAGTTTTGCTAAACGGGCGAAAGTACTCTGCTGCTTGTTCCATTCTGGTCACATTTCAAGGGGGCTTGGATATATGAACTCGTATCCAAGCTCTTTTTTCAGTTTTTTATTGCTTACGATCTTATAGCTTACTGGTTTTTCAAACTCAACCTTGATCTCTTTTATATGGGCTATTTCAGCTTCGTTCTTGTAAAAGGCAGCTCTTGTTGGATGCTCGTCGCAGCACACATTGTAAACTTTCCCCCATACATCGTTTTTAATGACCTGGTAAATTACGCCTATGCAGTCATCTCTGTGCACCAGGTTAACGGGAGCGTCTATTTTATGAACAACCCTTCGTTTTTTCAGGAAGTTCCTCGGATTTCTATCGTAGCCAATAAGTCCCGCAAGGCGCAGGGCGGTGGTTTTAAATGCAGATGAGCCCAGGAGCATGCTTTCAACTCTTTTCAGTGCAATTCCGGATGGCTTTTCCGGAGGCAGCGTTTCGCTTTCATATACTACGCCGTTTGTTTCAGGATATACCGAAGTAGAGCTTACAAACAGGACTTTTTTCACCTCAGCCCTGACGATTTCTTCTATCAGACTCCTTATCTGCGCCGAATGGTACTCAGCCACGTCCTCTCTGCGCGGGGGTGGAATATTGATGACCAGTACGTCGGCGTTAAAGAAATTCTGTTTCCTTTCACAGATTATTTCAGGCTCCAGTGTCAGAAGATACGGCTCAATATTGCTTTCTTTTATGGAATCTATTTTCTGCTTGTCTCTTGTGGAGCCTTTGACACTGTATCCCTTCTGGTAAAGAAAAGTCCCCAGTGGAAGCCCCAGCCAGCCGCATCCCAGGATGCTTATCGTTAGTTCATCTTTCATCTGAAGAGGTTCAGCATTGACAGGTATTTTTCTTTTGTCTTATTTATTACTTCCTCAGGAAGCTCTGGAACTGGTGGTTTTCTATTCCAGCCGATTGAGTTCAGATAGTCTCTTACGAACTGTTTATCGAAGCTTTTCTGAGACCTTCCTGGCAAGTAATCTTCTTTTGGCCAGAACCTTGAGGAATCCGGCGTCACCGCCTCGTCTATAAGCATCAGTTCACCGCCTGCGTCAATGCCGAATTCAAACTTTGTATCTGCAATTATAATGCCTTTTTTATAAGCAATCTCGCTTGCTTTGAGATATATCTTAATGCTGAGGTCACGAACCTGCGTTGCCAGATCTTCACCGATCATATCAGCGGCTTTTCTGTAAGATATGTTTTCATCATGCTGTCCGTCTTTAGCTTTTGTGGACGGAGTAAACAGGGGAGCCTGCAGCTTTGAGGACTCCTTTAAGTCCGAAGGCAGAGAAATGCCACATATCCTGCCGGTATCTTTATATTCCGTCCATCCTGAACCTGAAATATATCCTCTGACTATGCATTCTATGGGAAGCGGGTTGACTTTCAGCACCATCATGCTTCTGTCCAGCAACTCCTTTTCATATGACCTGAACTCTGGAGGATAGTCCATTGGACTCGTTGATATTAAATGGTTTCTGACTATGTCTTTTGTTTGACCAAACCAGAATTCCGATATTTTGTTCAGCACCGTGCCCTTACAGGGAATACCGCTTGGAAGAATATGGTCATAAGCTGAGATCCTGTCGGTCGTAACTATCAGCAGCCTGTTGTCATCCAGATTGAAAATGTCCCTGACTTTCCCTCTTACAGGCGGGGGAATATCTTTAAAATCCGTTTTTAACAGAGCTTTATCTGACATGAAAATTAAGATCAGGCGTGTTTTAGAGATTCCTTCACTTTTTCCACCATGTTACGGGAACCAATATAGATGGGTACTCTTTGATGCAGGCTGGTTGGTTTTATACGAAGTATTCTCTCTGAACCGCTGGTTGCCACTCCCCCCGCCTGTTCAACTATAAAGGCCATGGGATTACATTCATACAGCAGTCTTAGCTTGCCCTTGGGAGAGTCCACAGTAGCAGGGTACATAAATATCCCTCCTTTCAGCAGGTTTCTGTGAATATCCGCAACCATGGAACCAACGTACCTGTATGAGGTCGGAGCGTCTTTATCAGAGCTGCTGAATGACCTGATTATGTACTGCTTTACGTCCTCGTAAAAATTCGGGAAGTTTCCATAATTGAATGAATACATGTTGCCATCTTCGGGGATCTGTATATCAGGATGGGACAGGCAGAACTCTCCTATGGAAGGGTCCAGAGTAAATCCATTTACGCCGTGTCCTGTCGTATATACAAGCATCGTGGATGAGCCATAGATAATATATCCAGCTGCCACCTGGTTTGTTCCCGGCTGCAGAAAATCCTCTGTCTGACACAGGTCGTTAATTTTGGACTGCCTTCTGTATAAAGAGAATATAGTGCCAACCGATACGTTCACGTCAATATTTGAAGAACCGTCGAGCGGGTCCATAACTATCACGTACTTGGAAGCTTTGGAATGTTTATCCTCAAAAGAGACAAAAGTTTTCATCTCCTCAGTACAAACGCCAGCGCATTCCTCACCAAATTTCAGGGCGTCTATGAACCTTGTATTTGCGTATTCATCCAGCTTCTGGACCTCTTCCCCCTGAACGTTTATCTCTCCGGTCTTTCCGAGTATCTCTTTGACAAGTCCCGCTTTGTTTACTTCCCTGTGAACCAGCTTTGCGGCAAAACCTATATCCCTTAATAACCTTGAGAATTTTCCGGAGGAGTATTTGAAATCCTTTTCTTTCTGTATGATGAATTCATCTAACGTTATTATGCCTTTCATAGCTTCTGGTATTTTACCTTGAGATTGTCTGAAAGCGGTAAGTACGCAGCAGGAATAAAGCCGGTAAGACCTGTTCTTGTACAACTGGCTTTATACGTGCTGATGATCTAAATACCACTACTTTACCACTGAACAATTTAACATTAACTGTAAAAGTAGTAAATATCAGGAACTGCAGGTCTGTACGTTCAGGTTTTTACAGATAAGCGCATGGGCCGGTGAACGGGGGTTAGAGTCCTGTTGTATAATTATCAAAAGCCGTTACAATTCTACAATCTTGAGTTTTTCCCAGCCCATGTCGGACCAGAGTTGTAAAAATCCCAGTCTCTTTTGCTGTAAACCCTTTCATATCAGAGGGAATTTTAAACGGCCGAAGATGAGAATTTAAATTAAAAGTCAGGCAAAAATGTCGTCAGATAAAAAAATACTTGTAACCGGGGACAGACCGACTGGAAGGCTTCACCTGGGGCATCTGGTTGGGTCACTGGAAAACAGAGTGAAGTTCCAGACTGATTACGAATGCTTTTTTCTTGTGGCGGATCTTCACATGTTGACCACCCACTACGATAAAGTCAGAGAAGTTGAGCAGAACACTATCCAGATGGTTTTAGACTGGCTGGGGGTTGGAATGGACCCTGAAATATCCACTTTTTACGTTCAGTCTCAGGTTCCTTACATATCTCAGCTCTCCACGATACTTTCAATGCTCTGTGCGGTACCGAGGTCGGAAAGAATCCCCACGCTGAAGGAAAAGATCCAGGATATGGGGGTGGGGGAGAACTATTCGGTAGGGCTGCTTGGGTATCCGATACTTATGGCGGCGGATATACTGATGTTCAAAGCCACCAAGGTCCCCATTGGAGAGGATCAGCTCAGCCACGTTGAACTGACAAGGGAACTTGCCAGAAGGTTTAACTACCTGTACGGTGATTATTTTCAGGAGCCTGAACCTGTGATCAGTCAGACGTCAAGGCTGGTTGGTACTGATGGAAACAGAAAAATGAGCAAAAGCCTTGATAACTGTATATATATCTCCGATGATCCCAAGTCCGTTCAGAAAAGGGTAATGGGCATGTTTACAGATCCAAAACGCATAAGAGCTGATATACCTGGAACGGTGGAGGGAAATCCGGTGTTTATTTACCACGATGCGTTTAATGTGGATGTGGATGAAGTTGAGGACCTGAAAAAGAGGTACAGGGAGGGGAAAGTGGGAGACGTTGAGGTTAAAAAGAAACTGTCAAAAGCCATTAACAAGATTCTGGAACCTTACATTGAGAGAAGAAAGGCTTATGAAACAAAGCCTGAGCGGGTCAGAGAAATACTTTACGAGGGAACTAAGAAAGCTAATCAGACAGCAAAGCAGAACATGGAAGAGATTATTGAAAAAATGGGCCTGTTCATACCTTAGAGATATGTACAGGCCCGGATCTTTAACAAAATTCCTTTTCTGTCACTTTACACAGGCTGCCGTTCTGTCTAATAGAAAATATATACGGCAACGAAGGCAAAGAAAAAACCAACGACCCATACAACCAGCGACCCCCAGTATAAGCGGGAGTTCCATTTATGAGCAGACTCGCATAAATCTGCAAGTTCCGGATCTGCTGGACAGGACCTGCCAGGCCTGTATAAAAACCATCCACTGACCAGCAGTAACAGGCCTGAAAATGCAAAGACCCACCCTTTGTGCAGGCTCAGCGTGATGAGAAAAGGGACATTAGCTGCCAGCGAAGCAACAACTGTTCCCATTCCTAAAGTTACAAGCAGTATAGGTAAAGCACAGCATACAAGTGTGCCTGCCGACGTGAACAGCGTTATCCATCCCCATTGTCTTGGTCTCATTTCTTTATTCATTTTATTCTCCTAAAGTGCGATCCCTATCCCTACGTTCAGTTCAGGACCTCTTGAATTTGAAACCCCATCTACGTTTTCATATAATGGGTGTTTAAACTCTGCCCTGAACATTATATTGTTTTTGTATAGAACAAGGATCGGACCCGTTTGAAGCAGCCTGCCCCCGCTGAAAGTCGTGAGGTTGTTCCGGCTGGGCTTACCACTGTCCTTTCCCTTAAGCTTCCACATGATAAAAACGCCTTTATTTGTCATGTTGCTGTGATACGGATGATATCCAAGGTCAAGATCAAACCCAAGTTCATCTCCTGAGTTCATACCATTTTTACCTGAGTTGTTCTTCCAGTAAAAAAGTTCAGCTGACGTGTAAAATTTCGGCGTTTCCAGGCTATGGGAGAGGCTCAGCCCCGTGTCCCAGCTTCCGTCCGTGATGGGAAAATCACCTGAGCTGTCCCCCGTGGGCACTCTTAAAGAAGGCGTTATACCGAAATTGTCCGTGTAAGCACCTTTGTTCCTGTAATACTTCAGGGGAACGCTCAGAACCAGGTCACCAAAGCCTCTGTTTTTCTGTCTTATCCCGGCTCCGTTGATGTTTTTTACCCGTTTCTGGTACACAAAAGGCAGCTTGAACGTGGCGCGTACTGAACGGTTGATCGTGTAAACCCCTTCAAGCCAGGTTTTTGCGACGTACCTCTCCACTCCAAGTGGGTTGCCGATCTTTTTCTTTCCTCTGATCAGTTTATCAGAACCATAAAACTCCTGCCTGATCTGAAATCCGTATCCTTTTTCCCAGCGGGGCGCCATGTCCATAACGGGCTGGTCAGCAGCTGCATTACCCGCCATCCCTGTCAGTGATGCAACAAAAATGATAAGTAAGGTCATTTTCATTTATGCTCACCTCCCCTTTGGATAAACGTCCGTGATCTTGTTACCTAAATTCTGATGAGCAACGACAGGTTCATAGCCCCCTGACTTTATGGACCTGAACACTTCGCTTATGTCAAAGGATGAGCCTGGTTTGACAGCGATCGTTACTTTCTGTTTTTCTATCTCAACCTTCACGCCGTTCTGGTATCTGGATTTATCTATAAACGGCAGCTTGGACAGTTTTTTTCTTACCCCCTGAGAGCAGAACGAACAGACGATGCCGTGAACTACTATCACCACTTCATCTTCCTCCACCTTAATATTATTAAGGCTTTTCTCGACGCTTACGGTTGGTTGTTTGTGACCATCGTGGGAAGTTCTGTCAAGGCTCTTTGCCGGGTAAGGAACCGCTGTTACTGCAAAAAACGCTATTGTTACTGTTAATGACGTAAGAATATTTCTCATATTACACCTCCGGTGTTTGAGTGATAAAACTAAAATATGTATAAGTGAAAAAGCGACAGGATGGCTCTCCTGTCTGAAAACGTTTTTTAGAGCAGTGCTCTGGGAGGTTTTGGAGGTATTTCCAAAGTGTTTGAGGCAAAATTGTCGGTTAGATCAACTTTCAACAGACCAAACATGTCAGGACCGGTTAAAGTGTTTTCAGGGGCCTGCAGCATCTGAGCCTGGCATTGTACCATATCGTAGCAGCATTCATCTGAGCCTTGTGATCTGTCTTCAGGATCTGCTGTTTTGTGAGATTCGTCGTCCTTATGGCACGGCTGATCATCTGCGTTGGTCTGAACGATATTATCAGCGCTCCCGCTCATGCTGAAGGAGCATGCCTTTGAGACCCCCGCTGAAACGGAGAACGTAAATACCGACAGTAAAAGCAGCGTAATGAATTTTGATACCATACTTATATAATAATCCCTGATTTCAGAAAAGACAACAGGAATTTTTCAGCTTTGCTCATTAGTGGTTCATGGCATTAAGGAAAAGAGCGTATTAACGACCTGACCGGGCTTGATGCTGCTTTGCCGAAGCTCTTTTTTATCAGTGACGCCGCTTAAGGTCAGAACGGTATGAATGCCGTAATTGACACCTCCAAGGATGTCCGTATTAAGGCTGTCTCCAATGATCACTACCCTGTTTTTTCTGATCCCCGTGAGTTTAAGGGACAGCTGAAAAATATATTTTTCAGGCTTGCCTGTTATAAGCGCTTTTTTTCCGCCTGATATCTCTATAGAGGAAAGCAGAGCTCCGGTTCCCGGGGAAAATCCATGCTCTGATGGATAATAAGGGTCGCGGTTTGTAGCGATCAGCTTTGCCCCGTTTCTGATAAACCGTGACGCATGGAGGACCTCATTATAATTAAAATCCGCATGTCCGCCCATAATAACGTAGTCTGCCCGGTCTGCTTCTGGGGAGAGCAGCTTAATTTTGGTTTTAGCGACGGAGCTTTTTAAATGCCTGCTTCCAATAACGTAGGCAGAGCGGCTTTTTATATTCCCGATCCTGCCTGTCAGATAGTGGCAGAGGCTTTTAACGGAGGTGATTATCTGATCGGAACCCGCCTTTATTCCCATACTTTGCAACTTTCTTTTATAAGCAACCTCTGATCCGGATGGATTGTTGGTCAGGAAGATGATTTTTTTGTTCCTGCTGTACAGGAGTTTTATAGCATCAACTGATCCGGGTATCGGCTGGCTGCCTTTGTATATTACCCCGTCCATATCAAGCAGGAAGAGGTCAAAGTTCTCAAGAACGTTCATAAACAAGTACTTTCAGAAAGATGCTATGCAGAGGCGGAAAGGTCACTCTCCCCAGATATGGTTTTTCAGCTGTTCCTGCAGATCGGCGTTGTTTGCGGAAACGTCGATCCTTACGATCTTCATTTCATCATCCTGAGTAAGATTAACTCCAATGAACTCCAGAATATCCGTTGAGGCTTTTCTGTATCCTTCGTAGAACTCTTCAACGTCCCCTGAAGCGCGGACGGTCTGCATATCTAGGAAAAGGGCTATGGAAGCAAGCTGCCTGGAGATAGAGGGATCAATTTCAAGCTTATAACCCTCAAGAGGTCCCCTCAGTATATAACTGCTCCACTTCTCAAAAACCTTGTCGTATTCGTCAACCCTCATACTTACCTCACTTTTTTGTGTCCTGCTCTTTGTTCAAAAGTTTGCTGGCGACAATAATATTATCCTTTCCCGCTTTTTCTGCAATTTTAATGGCTTCTTCGATCGTAACGTCGCTCTTTAATGTTGACAGTTTTAAAAGCATAGGGAGGTTCACTCCTGATATTACCTCAGTATTTTCCTTGTCCAGGAACGTCAGGCTGATATTGGAAGGGGTTCCTCCAAACATATCTGTAACCAACAGAACTCCCGCGCCTTCGTCCACTGATTTGATCGCGCTGTCAATTATTTCCTTGAAGTTGTCAGACTTTCCGGACGACTGCTGCAGTGACACGCCCGTAAGTTTGACGGAGGGTTCCTGAGACAGAACGAACTTTACCGCTGATATCAGTTCATCAGCTAAATTTCCATGAGTAATAACGACTATTCCAATCAACTTTCTTCTCTCATTTATTAATGTCTCTGTGTTTTACCAGAGGTTCAATGTCTCTGAACTTTTCCGCAAGCTCATTCGTGATCACGACGGACCTGTGTTTACCTCCGGTGCATCCTACCGATAAGTTTAAATGAAATTTCCCTGTTTTTTTGTAT
>CAZUNK010000040.1:0-1700 GCA_964622285.1 uncultured Spirochaetia bacterium | reverse complement strand
GGTCGGTCATTATCGTGGCAGGATTGCTGTTTACAAGTATTACCTTGTAACCTTCGTCTTTAAGAGCCTTGCACGCCTGAGTTCCTGAGTAGTCAAACTCACACGCCTGGCCGATCACAATGGGACCTGAACCTATAATTAAAACGCTGCGTATATCTTCTCTTTTTGGCATATTTGTAAATTACTTAAAGGATCTTAAACAAACATTGACTTATAAATACAAGTCAAACACTATGGCTAAACTTTCAAATTATTCATTCCGATAATGACGAATTTTTGTTTCCAATGATTCAATATATTTACTTAGTTCATCTATTTCGTGGTTACGTCTTTGTACTTTGTATTTACATTCTTGGTTAATTGCAGAAATTTCTTTTATAAGCCGAGAAACTTCACCTTCAAGACAATCTATTGTGCACTTTTGTTCAAATATTATTCTCTTTTGTTCAGATAATTTTGACTCTTGTTCATTATTTTGTTTACTATACTCATACTTTAGCTCTTCTATTTCTTCAGTAAGTTTTAAATTCATTATTTTATATTTACGCCCAATGACCAAGTAAAATAAACTTAGAAGAAACCCAAAAAACTTCTTAATTACTTTCCAAATAGTAGATAGAATTAAATCAATTATTTCCTTAACAATAAATAGAATTGAACCAATTTCCACAAGAATAACCACAAAAATAACTGCAACGATAAATAGAGCTAAACCAATCATTTCTCACATAAAAAATAGGAAAATAATATTCCCCTATTCTACCTTCCCATAAATGCTCACCCCTTTTTCCTTAAACTCCTCTGCTTTCTCCTCAAGACCTCTCTGGACTGCGTCCATATCAGAAAGCCCTTGGCTTTTTGCATAGTCCCTGACTTCCTGAGTAATCTTCATTGAGCAGAACTTAGGTCCACACATAGAGCAGAAATGAGCAGTTTTTGCTCCTTCAGCCGGCAGCGTTTCGTCATGAAATTCTTTAGCAGTATCTGGATCAATAGACAGGTTGAACTGATCTTTCCATCTAAATTCAAACCTTGCCTTGCTCAGCATATTGTCTCTAAGCTGGGCAGTCGGATGCCCTTTTGCAAGGTCAGCTGCGTGCGCGGCGATCTTGTAGGCAATAACCCCCTCTTTAACGTCTTTTTTATTGGGCAGTCCCAAATGCTCCTTGGGGGTTACATAACACAGCATCGCGGTACCATACCACCCTATCATAGCTGCACCGATCGCAGACGTTATGTGATCATATCCTGGAGCAATATCAGTCGTTAGGGGTCCAAGCGTATAAAAAGGCGCTTCACTGCAGTACTCAAGTTCCTTAACGACGTTTTCCTTTATCATCTGCATTGGAACATGCCCTGGACCTTCTATCATCACCTGTACATCATGCCTCCATGCAACCTCGGTCAATTCCCCAATGGTTCTTAGTTCGGCAAACTGAGCGGCGTCATTTGCATCCGCAAGGCTTCCCGGTCTTAAGCCGTCCCCAAGTGAAAAAGCAACATCGTACTGTTTCATTATCTCGCATATATCCTCAAAATGGGTGTACAAAAAACTCTCTTTATGATGTGCAAGGCACCACTTTGCCATTATGGAACCGCCTCTGGACACGATCCCAGTAATCCTGTCCGCGGTAAGTGGAATATATCTTAAAAGCACGCCCGCATGGATGGTAAAATAGTCCACCCCCTGCTCAGCCTGC
>CAZUNK010000039.1:0-6075 GCA_964622285.1 uncultured Spirochaetia bacterium | reverse complement strand
GCTGATACGGGAAGCGTTATATTTCTGCGAAAGATTTACCTGATACACGTCCCCGGAGCTTATGTACCTTTTTGCTTTTTCCACGCTTTTTATATACTCGCTCTTTTCAGGGTCGCCGGCATGCTCCGATGCTTCCTTAGGAAGGTTTCCACCCTTATAGTCAGGATCAGTCAAGCCGCAAAGGTCTTCATAGAGACAGCTTTCAATTTCCTGCTCTTTATAAAAGTGGAAGCACGCATCATAAAAGCCGGTGCCGTCTTTCCTCCAGCTGGACGGAGAGGATTTTTTATTTCTCAGTTTATATCCCCGGGACGTGAACCTGGAGTACTGGTAAGCTATATAACCTACTGATACAAAACCTTTTTTAAGGAATTTTTCCAGTTCTTCTACGGGGTCCCCGGCATACTCTCTTTGCAATTCCGGAGAACGGTAGTAAATGATCCCATCCTTGGATTTGATGGAAAAAGACGGGGATTTAAAAACCCTGCCGCTGGGGGAACCTGAATTTACCCAGCCACAATCAGAATCTAACAGAACTGCAGTTGGAGGGCTCAGCTTATACATTCAGCAAGGTTTAACCCCGAGGTCCGGTATAAAAACCCTTTGGATCAGGTTTCTTTGTACTCAGGTCCTCCTCCGCCTTCGGGAGGTAAAAGCCTGCCGCCTTTTGATGTAATTGCCCCGCACTGGACGCAGTTTGAAGGATCGGTCCTGATAACTTTTCCATCCGCGCTTTCATCCCACTCGTACACCTGAGCTGGACACATGTTTATCCACGCTTCACCAATGACCTCCGGAACGTCTTTAACTATACGTATATGGTCAGGCTGATTGTCACGGGTTCTGTTCCCGCTTTCATAAACGCTGGTCAGTTTATCAAAAGTGAGTTTACCGTCCGGTTTGGGATAAGACGTTTCACTATCAATGAACATCTCTTTTTCATAGTCGTGATGGGAACCAACCCTGCCGCCGGGAAAAAGCCCTTTGGTCAGGGTCATCAGCCCCGCCATAATAAAACCTTTAACAAAACCGCCCTGGAACACCTGTCTCATGTTCCTGACGCTGTAAAGGTCCTTCCAGATAAAACTGCTTCTTAAAACTTCATCATAATTTGCAAGAGAGCCGGCTTCTGAGAGAGGTTTTTTCTCCTTGAGCGAGTTAAATATGCTCTCGGCGGCCATAATCCCGGACATCATGGCGTAATGGATGCCCTTTAGCGCGGGAACGTTCACAAGCCCCGCTGAATCACCAATTATAACGGCTCCCGGTACGCTGAGCTTTTCAGGTATTGCGTAAAAACCACCTTCCGGAATCGTTTTTGCGCCCCATCCGTTATCCGCTCTTTTTCCCCCTTCAAGAATTCCTTTGACCAGAGGATGGTTTTTAAGGGTCTGAAGCAGGTCGTGAACCGACAGCTTTGCGTCCGCGTAATCCAGTCCGACCACAAGTCCCAGTGAAACTTTATCATCTCCCATGGGATAGATAAAACTGCCGCCGAACTCTCCGTACTTCTTTGATCCGCGAAGAGGCCAGCCCATCGTATGGATAACCTTGTCAAGTGGTTTTGCCACTTCCCATATCTCTTTAACCCCCAGCGCGTAGATCTGGGGATTTTTCCTTTCTAAATTGTAATGATCTATCAGGGCCATGGATAAATGACCCGTGGTTCCTTCCCCAAAAACCGTCGCCTGGGCTAAAATATCAGTGCCGGGCTGATAGTTGCCCATCTTCCCGCCGTCTTTGTCCAGTCCCTTATCGTCCGTTTTAACGCCCTTTACTTTTTCATCTTCAATTATGATTTTTGTGCCGGCCATCTCGTTAAAGATCATTACGCCCGCTTCTTCGGCTTTTTGTCCAAGCCACTCGCCTATCTTACTTATTGAGGCAACGTAGTTTCCCGTGTTGTGCATCGTGGGAGGAGTAGGCAAACGGTATGAGCCTTTTTCGGTCAGGTAGTAGACCGCTTCACCTTTAACGGACTGAAAAAACGGAAAATCACTTTCCTTCATATCCGGAAAAAGGGTCCTGAACCCTATGGGGTTAACAACCGCGCCTGAAAGCAGATGCGCGCCCGGGTATTTTCCTTTTTCAATTATGGCAATTGGTATTTCGCCCAGTGATTCCATCAGTTCTGGCTCTTCTGAAAGAAGCTGGCTCAGCCTGATAGCCCCCGCGAGGCTTGCAGGTCCCGCGCCAATAAAAAGCACTCCAACTTCCACGCGGTTATCCGGGTCTCCGTCAAGTCCCGTTATGAACTCATCTTTTTCAACGGGTGGTCTAAAATCTGCTGGATTGTTTGACATAAGACTATCTCCCTAAAAAGTTATCAATAATCAAAGTAGTTTATACTAAATTGAGACGGGTTAAAAGTCAAGCTGATGCCCCTGACGTACCCTCCTTTGACAACGCTTTAAGGCGTCTATACTCTTTACTTTTTCAGTCGTGACTGGTTAAAGAGAGAACAAAAATGAGCTGGACTGGCAAAATACTTGGAGGGGGCATTGGATTTATGTTTGGAGGTCCTTTAGGAGCTTTAATCGGCGCTTTCATAGGTCACAACATAATTGACAGTAAAGATAAAGGAGGTGACCACAAACCCGGCGACATTCAAAGAAAGCATCATATATTTCTCGTTACCACTTTCTCAATGCTGGCAAAACTGAGCAAAGCCGACGGCCGGGTCTCTCAGGAAGAGATAAGCGCCATTGAGGTTTTTATGACGAACGAACTTCGCCTTAATAGTTCAGGGAGGCAAAAAGCTATAGAGATATTCACCAAAGCCAAGGACTCCAGTGACAGTTTTGAGGACCATGCGAGGCGTTTTTACGCGGAATTCCATAATAATCCTGAAATACTGGGACTGCTAATTGATATTCTGATGAGAGTTGCCCATTCCGACGGCGGAACGCACGCCGCTGAAAAAGCCATGATAGAAGAGGCCGTCCATATTTTTGGCTTAGGGGCTCAGTACAGGCAGACGATGGACGATGAAGCCAGCGATCTGGACAGGTGCTATGCTCTGTTAGGCGCAAAGAGAGGTGACTCTCTTTCGGAAATCAAAAAGAAATACAGAAAACTGGCGATGAAATACCACCCCGACAGGATCCATGCGGAAGGGGTGCCCCCGGACCTTAAGGAAGTTACTGAACAGAAATTCAAGGATATACAGAACGCCTATGAAAAAATTGAGAAACACTTGGCTCATTAGGCTTTTTATTCCAGCTGTCAGACATCTGATCATTCCTTCATTCATCCCGTTATCTCTTCAATGCTTTTTCTCTGCGTTCTTTCTTCCGTTACAGCGGCTTCCTTGGTGGGTCTGCCGACCGCTACCGCCGCAAGGATCTCATATTCTTCCTCACTGACGCCCAGCACTTCATAGGCCCTCTCTAAGTTAAAACCCGCCATTGCGTGCGCGCTGAGCCCCATCGCGTGCGCCTGAAGAGCAATGGACATCCACGAAGCACCGGCGTCAAACGCATGGTTTCTGTTGTGTTTTCCGGTCTTTACAAAGAACCTTTTAGAAACAACGAAACAGAGAAAACCTGCATTTTTTACCCAGGCCTGATTTGCCTCAACCAGTAGTGAGAAGTACTCCTGTTTCTGACCGTCCGTTCTGCCGTAATAAAACTTCCAGGGCTGCTCGTTGAAGCACGAAGGAGTCCAGCGCGCCGCCTCAAGAAGTATATCTATTTGCTCCTGGCTCAGCTTCGTGCCGTCATAGGCGCGGCTGCTCCAGCGCTCTGTAAACTGGCTTTCTATGTTCTTGTCCGCGCTTCTCAGTTCAGATCCCCCTTGAACTGGAAGTTTTGGGATTCTCCCTTCTCCAGCGAAGCTTGTTCAGAGCGTTAATATAAGCTTTGGCGCTTGCAACCACAATATCTGTATCCGAACCATATCCCCGGGAAATAATGCCCTGATTTTCATCAACGACCCTTACCGACACTTCTCCCTGGGCGTCAGTCCCTCCGGTTATTGAGGAGACGGAGTAATTTTCAAGTTTAGGATACTCTCCCGTCGCCTTTTTGATCGCCTTGCATATCGCGTCAACCGGTCCTCCGCCGGTTTCAGAGGCAACCGCTTCCTTACCGTTAATGTCCACCTTCACGGTAGCCGTTGGAGACATGCCGGTTCCCCCCGCGAAATTCACCGTCAGGAGCTTATAGTAATTTGACGAGCGTAAAAACTCCTCGTTTATCAGCGCTTCTATATCCTCGTCAAAAACGTATTTTTTCTTATCCGCAAGGTCCTTGAACTTCTTGAACGCAACCTCTATGTCCTCGTCGCTCAAAAAATACCCGTACTCCTCAATCCTGTTCTTAAAGGCGTGTCTGCCTGAATGCTTTCCAAGAACTATTTTGTTTGATGGAATACCGACCTCTTCAGGTTTCATTATTTCATAGGTTTCCGTGTGTTTAAGAACGCCGTCCTGATGAATGCCCGCTTCGTGAGCAAAGGCGTTTGCCCCCACGATGGCCTTGTTGGGCTGCACGTTCACGCCGGTGACCTGGGAAACGGTCCTGCTGGTGGAGTAGATGTTTTCCGTATTTACCCCAGTAACGTAAGGATGTATATCGTTCCTTGTTTTAAGGGTCATGACTATCTCTTCAAGCGATGAGTTTCCCGCCCTTTCTCCCAGTCCGTTTATCGTGCACTCAACCTGCCTTGCCCCCTCTTTGATCGCCGCAAGTGAATTTGCCACCGCAAGCCCAAGGTCGTTGTGACAGTGAACGCTCAAAACCACGTTGTCCAGACCGGCTACCTTTTCCTTTAACGTTTTTATAATGAAAGAAAACTCTCCGGGAGTCGTGTACCCGACCGTGTCGGGGATGTTTATGGTCGTGGCCCCGGCTCTTACGGCAACGTCAACCGCTTTACAAAGGTAGTCCACGTCGGTCCTTGTGGCGTCCTCGCAGGAGAACTCCACGTTGTCCGTATAGTTTTTTGCATGCTTGACCGCGCCGCTTATCATCTCAAGCACTGCTTCCCTTGATTTTTTGAGTTTATGCTTTAAGTGTATGTCGGAAGTGGCGATAAATGTGTGAATTCTTGGGTTTTCGGAGTGTTTAACCGCTTCCCATCCGCGGTCTATGTCCTTGAGGTTTGCCCTGCAAAGTCCCGCTATCTGGCAGCCCTTTATCTTTTCCGCGATCGTCTTTACCGAGAGAAAGTCTTCCTCTGAAGATATAGGAAACCCGGCTTCAATTATGTCCACTCCGAGCTTCTCAAGCTGATAGGCAACCCTCAGCTTTTCTTCCATGGTCATACTGCAGCCCGGCGCCTGCTCTCCGTCTCTTAAAGTCGTGTCAAATATATTTATGTAGTTTTCTTTCATTTTTTTATCCTTCCGAACCATATCCTTCCCGACGCTTAAGTATTTCTCGGAGAATTTTTAATTCTTTAATCTCTAATTGCTCACGTTTTTGCCAAAGTTCCCATAGACTAGCAGTTGAAAGAGAACTATAATAATTGTTTTTTCTTTTCTTGTTTTATCTTTTTTTGTTCTACCCTTTCTTGTTCTATCCGCTCTCGCTTAATCCTTTCTAGTTCTTCTTTAATCCTCTCTTGTTCTTCTCTTTTTTTTCTTTCTTTATGGTAAGCATAAGCAGCCCATCCTGAAACAGCAACTATAATCCAACCAAACATCAATCCACCTCCTAACCAAACCAGTCTTTCAATTTCTCTTCTAATTTTTCCTTCACGTTGTTTACTATACCGGCAATTTAAACAACTCCTATTAGATAACCCACCAACGAAATCAAGAGAAAAATCAAAGCAGCTAATATAAGTAACACGATAACAACAACAATAATTCCTAACTTAAGAATTGCAGAAAATACCACCCCTAACTGCTTTGAATGAGCTTTATAAAAGTAAACCATTGAGGCTAACAGCACGATCAGATCATCAAGGTATATTGGGTCAGGGAGCAGATCCAAAGGAAAAACAATATAGATGACCGTGGCAACTGCAACGATAGCTGTTTTTGTATTCTTGGAAAGTTCTCTCTTCTCTTCTTCCACTATGCTGTTTACCTCCTAATCAATTTTTAAGTTTCTTATACCGAACCACTCT
>CAZUNK010000038.1:0-5786 GCA_964622285.1 uncultured Spirochaetia bacterium | reverse complement strand
ATATAATATTTCCTGAAATTGATTACAGCAGGGTCCAGGTCGTTAAAGGTCTGAACATAAGTATAGTTACCACTTCCAGAACGGACGAGGAGGCAAAGTCGCTGCTGAGATTGATGGGAATGCCATTTTCAAATAACTAAGAGGAATATCATGCCAAGAAAAGCACTGTTGGAAAAAGCGAAAAAAGAGCCCAAATATAAAGTCAGGAAAGTCAGCCGGTGCAGCGCATGCGGAAGAACGAGAGGTTTTATAAGAAAATTTGGTATATGCAGACTGTGTTTTAGAAAGATGGCCAGCGAAGGACTGATCCCCGGCGTAAGAAAGGCAAGTTTGTAGGAGAAACTGATGACCGACCCAATTGCAGATATGTTGTCCAGAATAAGAAATGCGATCATTGCAGATCACAGTGAGGTGAGAGTTCCTTATTCGGTAATTAAATCTCGTATAGTTGGAGTGCTGAAGGAAGAGGGTTACATTGAAGAGGTTAAAGTGTCTCAGGATGATAAAGTAAAAAAATCCCTTATATTGAAACTTAAATACACAGATAGCGGACAGTCTGCAATAAATGAAATAAAAAGAGTCAGCCGGCTCAGCAGAAGGGTGTACGTTGGCAGGCATGATATCCCGAGAGTTAAAGCCGGAATGGGAATATCCATTCTTTCCACTTCAAAAGGGATCATTACTGGAGCGGCTGCGAGAAAACTTGGAGTGGGTGGAGAAATCATCTGTACCGTTAATTAAAAAAGGTTGATCATATGTCCCGGATTGGAAGAAAGGTCATTAAGCTGTCAGATAAGGTAAGCGTGGTGGAAAAAAGCGGGGTTGTTCACGTAAAAGGTCCCAAGGGGGAACTGACGGTAAGTCTGCCGGAGGGAATAGGGGTTGAAGTTCAAAGCGGCGGCGTGCAGGTGACCAGAAGTGATGATGATAAGCAGAGCCGTACTTATCATGGAATGGTGAGAGCACTGCTGCAGAACTCGGTCACGGGCGTTTCTGAAGGGTTCTCCCGAACTCTGGAAATAGTGGGTACCGGCTACAAAGCGGAAGTAGTCGGAAGCGGAGGTTTAAAACTCAACCTTGGTTACTCGCATCCGATAGATTTCGCACTTCCCAAGGGAATTGAGGCAAAGGCGGAAGAAAGGGGAACGGTTCTGACCCTCGCGGGAATAGACAAACAGCTGGTTGGTGAGACGGCCGCGCAGATAAGGCAGCTAAGGAGGCCTGATTCTTACAAAGGAAAAGGGGTAAGGTACAGAGGTGAACATCTGAGATTAAAAGCCGGTAAGGCTGGAGCCAAAAAATGAGCACTAAACTTTCAAGAAATGCAAGAAGGGACCTTCGGCACAGGAGGATAAGAAGAAAGATCTCAGGTACTGCCGAGGTGCCAAGGGTTTCTGTGTACAGATCAAAGAAAAATATCTCTGCGCAGATCATTGATGACGTGAGCCAGGGCACAATTCTTCATGTCTCTTCCCTCTCGCCTGATCTTGCCGGCAGCGTGAAAGAAACCGGCGGGGACAAGCTGAGAAAAGTGGCAATATCAAAACTGGTAGGCAAACATCTTGCCGAGCTTGCAAAAGGCAAGGGGATAGAGAGGGTCCGTTTTGACAGGGGAGGCTATTCCTATCACGGAAGAGTAAAAGCGCTGGCCGATGGACTTAGAGAAGGTGGAATAAAGATCTAAAATTTAGGAGGAGAGTTTTGGAAAGAAAATACGTTGACCCGGAAGGTCTGGAACTGGAAGAAAAAGTCGTTCACATAAGAAGGGTTGCCAAGGTAACAAAGGGAGGCAAGCGGTTTCATTTCACCGCGCTGGCAGTGGTTGGCAACAGCGACGGCGTCGTAGGTTCCGGGCTGGGCAAATCCAACGAGGTTCCTGACGCTATAAGAAAGGCGGTTGAAAAGGCCAAAAAAACTCTCATAGAAGTACCCAGAAACGGATCAACCATACCACATGAAATAGTTGCCGAGCACGTTTCAACCAGAGTGAAACTGATGCCTGCTGCACCAGGTACTGGAGTAATTGCAGGTGGCGCCGTCAGGGCGGTGGTGGGACTTGCCGGAATGCACGATATTTTATCAAAAGTACTTGGGTCAAGAAATCCCAGAAACGTGGTTCTGGCGGTCATGAAAGGACTGTCCGAACTTCAGGTCCCTTCACAGGTTGCTTCTGTCAGGAACAAGGAACTAAGCGAACTGGATATAATCGAAAATCATTCTTCAGGTCAGTAAAGAGGTCTTTTATGCTCGAAAAATTATCACCGTCAAAAGGTTCAAAAAAATCTTCCAAAAGAGTTGGCAGGGGCTTTGGCTCAAAAGGAAAGCAGAGCGGAAAGGGACATAAAGGCCAGACGTCGCGGTCCGGAAGGAGCGTATCACGCTGGTTTGAGGGTGGACAGACCCCGTTAAAACTGAGGGTTCCAAAAAGAGGATTTAAAAACAGGTTCAAAAGATCCTTTGACGTTGTGAATATTACAAGTCTGTCAGTTTTTGAAGAAGGTCAGACGGTCTCGCCTGAGGTACTGGCTGAAAAAGGCCTTGTGAGCGGCAACAGGGAAGTAAAACTGCTGGGAGACGGGCAGCTGGACAAAAAACTTACCGTGCAGGTAAACGCGGCAAGTAAAACGGCAAAAGATAAAATAGAAAAAAGTGGCGGCAAGATAGAGATTATATGAGCACTAACGTCTCCTCACTTCCAAGAATACCGGAGCTGAACAAGCGCCTGCTGTTCACGGCTTTTATGCTCATCGTGTACAGACTGGGCGTTTTTATTCCCATACCGGGGATAGACCCTGAGCAGATAGCCCGTCTGTTTGAGCAGACTCAGGGAACTATATTTGATATACTCAACATGTTCTCCGGCGGCGCCCTGGAGCAGGCTTCAATATTTGCGCTTGGGGTTATGCCCTATATCACTTCATCCATTATTATGTCGCTGCTCGTTAAGGCTTTTCCCTCCCTGGAGGCGATGCAGAAGGAAGGAGAGTCGGGCAGAAGAAAGATCAATCAGTACTCAAGATACGGAACCATTTTTATCTGCGTCGTTCAGGGGTTCATGCTTGCCCTGACTTTGGAAGGCGGCAGCTTTGGCGCCGTGGGCATTGGCTCTTCTGCGGCAACGGACCCGGGATGGGGATTCAAGCTCGTGACCGTTCTGACCCTGACCTCGGGGGCAATGTTCGTAATGTGGCTGGGTGAGCAGATATCAGAGCACGGCATAGGCAACGGTATATCTCTGATCATAGCCGTTTCAATTCTGGCGGGAATTCCTGGTGCGTTCTGGAACATGGTCAGACTGGTTACAACCGAGGAACTTACGGTACTTGGAGTACTGCTGATATTACTTTTTCTCGGGGTTCTGGTCTCTATGATAGTGTTCGTGGAGCGGTCCTACAGAAAGATCCCGGTGCAGTATCCAAGAAGGGTCGTGGGAAGAAAGGTTTATGGAGGGCAGAGCTCTCACCTGCCTCTTAAGACCAACCCTGCCGGCGTTATACCTCCGATCTTTGCCTCGTCTCTGCTGATATTTCCAGCTACTATACTGACCTTCGTTGACGTTCCGTTCTTAAGGAACATGTCGGAGATGATGTTTCAGAACGTTCTGTTCTATAACGCTATATTTGCGGCTCTTATAATATTCTTCTGTTATTTTTATACCGCAATAATTTACGACCCGGATGACCTTGCGGAGAATCTGAGAAAAAACGGTGGGAACATTCCCGGTATAAGACCGGGCAAAAAAACATCCGAGTACATTGGAAAGGTGCTTAACGAAATAACTTTCATAGGTGCAATATACCTTGCCGCCGTGTGCGCTCTGCCCGCGTTTTTGGAAAGAGAGCCTTTTAATCTGCCGTTTTACTTCGGAGGGGTCTCTCTTTTAATAGTTATCGGAGTAACGCTGGACTTTCTGCAGCAGATAGAATCCTTTCTCATTACTCACAGCTATGAAGGTTTTGTCAAAAAGAAAGGAATGAAAGGTCCAAGGAGGTTTGGAAGCTAAAAAGCCATGAGGATAATAATATTCGGACCACCTGGAGCAGGTAAAGGAACACAGGCAACCCATATAAACGAGAGGTTCAGTATACCTCACATATCCACGGGGGACCTGCTGAGAGAGGCTGTGAAAAACAAAACGGAAATAGGTCAGCTTGCCGGTTCTTATATGAACAGGGGAGCCCTTGTGCCCGACCCGGTGATGATCGAGATGATCAAGGAAAAACTGACCCACCTTGAGAACGGCAACTTTATGCTTGATGGATTTCCAAGAACGATCGCACAGGCTGAAGCGCTTGATAAAACGCTTGGAGAGATCAGTCTGGACCTGGACATGGTCATATTCCTTGACGTGAGCGATGAAGAGGTTGTTTCAAGAATACTGAAAAGGCAGGAGATAGAAGGCAGGCAGGACGATTCGGAAGATGTGGTCAGAGAAAGGTTGAGCGTGTACAGAGAGAACACCTCTCCTCTTATAGGCTACTACGGATCTAAAGGTGTCCTGAGGGAGATAGACGGGGTGGGAAGCGTTGATGAAATATCACAGAGGATCGATGACCTGCTGCTCGCACTGGAAAAATGATCTATTTAAAGACGAAGGAAGAGCTGAAAAAAATGAGATCAGCCGCTGACGCTGTAAAGGAGGTACTGCTGAGTTTAAAAGAGAACGTAAAGGAAGGCGTGTCAACCTGGGAACTGAACAGGATCGCCGAAGATATCGTGGATAAAAGGCCTTACACGGCGGCGTTCAAGGGATATTCAAAATATCCGGCTTCGGTGTGCTTTGCTTTAAATGAAGAGGTAGTGCATGGAATACCGTCAAAAGAAAAGATATTAAAGGAAGGCGACATTCTGGGAATGGATTTCGGCGCCCGCGTGGACGGGTACTACGGAGATTCCGCCATAACCGTTCCCGTGGGAAAAGTTTCCCCGCTGACTAAAAAACTGCTGGAGGTTACCGAAACTTCACTGCTTAAAGGTATTGAGAGCGCAACGTCACGAAACTGTATGAGAGATATCTCCAGGTCAATACAGGACTACGTGGAAGGGAATGGATTTTCAGTCGTGAAATCGTTTGTGGGCCATGGAATTGGAAGAAGTCTGCACGAAGAACCCCAGGTACCCAACTACGTTGCAAAGTCCAAGACCGAAATCAAGCTCCGCAGTGGTATGGTCCTGGCAATAGAGCCAATGGTCAACGTCGGGACAGGCGAGGTAAAAATTTTAAGTGATGGTTGGACTGCTGTTACTGTAGATGGTAAACTTTCAGCTCATTTTGAACATACCGTTGCAATAACTGACAATGGTACAGAGGTGTTGACCAGATTGAATTGATCAACTGAAAAATTTATGCCAAAAGAAGAAAGACTGGAATTTGAAGGAACGATTGTGGAGGCATTGCCAAATGCCATGTTCAGAGTTGAAATAGAAAATGGACATAAGATACTGGCTTACGTATCAGGGAAAATGAGAACAAGGTTTATAAGAATACTTCCGGGGGACAAGGTCAGACTTGAACTTTCGCCTTATGATCTGACCAAGGGCAGAATAACTTACAGGTTGAAAAAGTAGCGGGGAGCAAATTGTGAAAGTAAGGGCATCAGTAAAGAAGATCTGTGATAAATGCAAGATAATCAGACGGAACGGGGTTGTCAGGGTTATCTGCGTTAATAAAAGACACAAGCAAAGGCAAGGTTAGCTCAGGAGGAAAATAGTTCATGCCAAGAATTGCAGGAATAGACATTCCCTTAAACAAGAGAATAGAGGTGGGACTGACCTATATATACGGT
>CAZUNK010000037.1:0-5014 GCA_964622285.1 uncultured Spirochaetia bacterium | reverse complement strand
GAGTACAGCTTATCAATGTTGCCGGATGGGCTTATATTTAACAGCGTAACACGCGAGCTGAGCGGAGCGCCCACGGCTGCAACAACTAATCCCGTGGACATGACCTATACGGCAACGGATGCAGACGATGATTCTGCCACGCGAATGTTTACCATAAATGTAGAGGCGGATACTATGCCGATGTTTGAATTTGATGCCTCTAGTTTTGGGCTGACCTTCGACCAGGGGACAGAGGTATCTACTGAAGTGCCAGCAGCAGTTGGGGGGAATGAGCCGTTAACTTATACTTTAACCCCAGAAATTCCAGGACTTACACTTGATCCTGACACAAGAATGCTGACCGGAACACCAACAACGGCTGCCGCCGCCACACTATATACCTATACAGCGACAGATGCCAACGGGGACATTGCCCCAGTAACGTTTTTCGTAAGAGTATTTGAAATGGGCGATAGGCCGTCCTTTGGTGGACAGACGATAGAGTCTCCCCGGGTTTACGTCACGGGAGTGACCAGAGGTCCGTTCACCCTGCCGGAGGCAACTGGCCGGGATGTGCCGTTAACTTACACCTTATCACCAGTGCCGGATGGGATGACGTTTAATACCGCCACGCGAATTTTGAGCGGAACACCTACGGCTGCAAGCACGCCAGTGATCTATACAGTTACGGATGCGGATACATCCCCTGACACTGCCGAACTCCTGTTCACGGTGACTACAAGAGCCCCGCAGAACAAAGACATCTGCGGCCGCACGGACGAGGTGGAAGCTGCTATTATTGACGCGATAAGTGGCACGCCTGCCTGCAGTGCAGTTTCCGAAACTGAACTTGGGGGAATTACTACACTGGACCTGAGCAATCAGTCAATTGACTCTCTACAAGCGGATGATTTTGACGATCTTGCAGGTCTCACGCTACTGTATCTGGATGATAATCACGATTTGGAGAGCCTGCCTGAAGGCGTGTTTGATGATCTTTTAAATCTTGAAGAAATACATTTAAGTAGTATTAATCTGATGAGCCTTTCCGAAGGCCTGTTTAAAGGTCATTCAGTTCTCACAGTCGTGAGGATGGATGGAAACCTTATGACAGCTATCCCTGAAGACCTTTTTGATGGACTGTTCAATCTCGAAGATCTGGTGATGGGCACTAGACTGAGGGCCCTGCCGGAAGACGTGTTTGACGGGCTGACAAGTCTCGCGACCCTGGATCTGTCGGACAATGAACTGACGAGCCTGCCTTCAGACGTGTTTGACGGACTGACAAGTCTCACGACCTTGGATCTGAGTTTCAATGATATTAGTAGCCTACCGGCAGATGTGTTTGACGAGCTGACAAGTCTCTCAACTCTGGATCTGGAGGATCTGAATGCTTCTGGCGATACGACTCTTCCCGCAGGTTTATTTAATGGGCTGTCAAGTCTTACAATGCTGGACCTGAGACGAAACGGTCTTGCTGCCCCGCCGGCAATCTGTACGGGAGGGACGGTAACCTGCCAGACCGATTAGAGAAGTGCAGTTCTGCAGGTCTGTTCTGCTTTATGAGAAACGATGATCTCCCGTTGACGTAGGAACGTCTGTAAAAACGAGAACGGCAGTTCAGGGTAGTAGCCATTTTGCCCTGTCCATCCGCGCTCTTCTGCGGAGATGTCCGTGGTTTCCTGCAATCTTCTGCGTAAAAGTTCAGACAGATTGCTCTCTCAAGTGTATAATTCCTGAAACTTCAGGTATATACAGGAACGTAAAAATGGAAACGGATAACCTGGCACTTGAGATAAATAGCTACGTGGAGGACGGAAACGCCGAGGCAATTAAAAACAGTCTTGGGGGGCTGCATCCTTCTCAGATCGCGTCAATAATCCAGAACGTCAGTTCTGAAAACCAGTCGTTCATCCTTGATTCGCTCGATCCTGAGATCACGTCGCAGGTTTACTTTGAACTGGACAGCGAGCAGCGTGAAGAGATAATAACCGAGCTTGACGAGGAAAAGATCGCGGATATTGCCGATGAGATGGAGTCTGATGACGCGGCGGACCTGATCGGTGAGCTTCCTGACCATAAAGCAGAGAACGTTTTATCAAAGATGGACCCCGAGGAGGCCAGGGACATTGAACCGCTTCTCAGGTACCCCGTGGACACCGCGGGCGGTATCATGCAGGCGGAGCTTGTTAAAGTTACAAGTGACAGCAACGTGAGGGACGCCATCAGCTGGATACGTCTGATGGCCGATGAGATAGAGGAGTTTCACGGGATATTTGTAACGGACGCGCAGGAGAAGCTTCTTGGTTTTATACCTCTTCGCAAGTTAATAATCGCAAGTCCCAATCTATCGGTGGAATCCGTGATGGACGATATTGAGATTTCAGCCACTCCCTATATGGACCAGGAGGAAGTGTCCAAGATATTCAAGAAGTATGACCTTGTAACGCTTCCGGTCGTTAGTGATGAAGGGGGCGTTCTTTTAGGACGCATTACGGCGGATGATGTAATGGACGTTATCACGGAGGAAGCGGAAGAGGATATATTTCAGCTTGCGGGACTGAAGGAACATCTTCATCCGATCTACACTCCCATACTTGAAAGGGTTCAGGCAAGAACTCCCTGGCTGCTCCTGACGCTGGTTGGAGAGCTGTTAATTGCCCTGGTAATAATAAAGGTTTTTGAGCCAACGCTGCAGAAAATGGCCATCCTTGCCGCTTTTATGCCCGCTATAATGGCAACCGGGGGCAACGTGGGACTTCAGACCACCACCATCATAGTCAGAAGCCTCGGAATGGGCACGATCAGAGTGGGGCAGATATTCAGGCTCATGCTTTCGGAAGTAACGGTGGGAATAGCCCTTGGGCTTGCCTGCGGACTTATAGCCTCCGTTATAGGAATACTGATAAGTTTTAACGAGCCGCAGGTACTGAGGCTTGGACTTGCGGTGTTTCTGGCCATGTTGTCCGCTACCCTCGCCACGTCGCTGGTCGGGGTGGTGGCGCCGATTATACTGATGAGAGCGGGTCTGGACCCCGCGGTGTCAACCGGACCGTTTCTCACGATGTTCAACGATATATTCGGCTCCCTGTTCTATCTGCTGATCGCCATGCTTATTTTTTAACGGGAACGGACGGAAAATGGAAAGATGTGAGGCATTGATGATAAAGAAGTCGGCTTACAGGGAGTCTGACTACCTGGTAACGCTTTTTACCAGAAGGCACGGAAAGGTCAAGGTGCTTGCAAGGAGCGCAAAAAAAAGCCAGAGGAGATTTGGAGGCAGGCTGGAACCCTTTCTTGTTCTAAGCGTGGACATATCCTTTAATAAAGACAGGTTCAACGTTCTGAATGATATTACCCTTCTAAATTCGTACTCAAATATAATGGAAAGCGTTGAATCTTTTTTATTTGCAAACTTCGTTCTTGAACACGTGGATATGTTCGTGCACGAAGGTCAGCCCAGTGAAGAACTGTTCGGTGAGACCATCAAAGCCTTTGAGCAGATGAACAAGGGATGCAGCCTTCTGCCGGCGATGCTGAATTTTCAGCTCAGCCTTCTTAGGGAAAGCGGTATCAGACCGGACTTTGACGGCTGTAGTACGGACGCAGTGTTATTTGATATAACAAATGGAAGTTTGTACAATAAAAAAGAAAAAACGGAGAACGAAAGGTACCGGCTGTTCCACGCGGATATAGTGGTTAAACCGGAACTTATGGAGATCTTTCTTGGCAAAGTCACTTGCAATATAAGGGTGCTCACGGGATATATCGAGAACTATGTGGAAAAAAAGTTCAAATCCTCCGCCTTCATTAAAGACATAACCCTTTAATGCTCACTTACTGGCAGAATTTGAGATTAGAGATAAAAACATATAACCTTATGCCATATAAACAAGCCGCAGATGTCTGTTTTAACTTTACGAGAATATAAAGAGTTTGGGCAGCGGCGCCTGTCCATCCCGGCGGACCGGGATGGCTCCGGGTCGGTTTTTGGTGAATGAACAGATGATACGAGTTCCGGGTTTTCAGTTCAGCAGCGTATATTCAGGAATAAAAAAGAGCAGGAAAAAAGACCTTGCGCTGATCTATTCCGACATGCCCGCAAAAGCGGCGGGGGTTTTTACCACCAACGTGGTTAAAGCCGCTCCCGTGATACTTGGGAGAGAGAGGATCAAGGCGGGAGCGTGCCAGGCCGTTTTAATAAACAGCGGCGTTGCAAACGCTTTCACTGGTAAAAAGGGCTATCAAAACGCCCGTTTATCCACGAGTTATCTGTCAGAGCTGCTGGGGATTGAGGATCATTTAATAATCCCTTCTTCAACCGGAGTGATCGGCGAGCATCTGCCGATCGCCAAGATAAAAAAGTATATTCCAAACCTTCTGTCCAATATAGAATCAGGCGGGATTGAGGAAGTAGCCAAAGCAATAATGACCACGGACAAATTTCCCAAACTTGCCCACAGACGGTTCAAGGTCGGCAGTAAGACGGGCACGGTGGCGGCCGTGGGAAAAGGGGCAGGAATGATCCATCCCAAGATGGCCACTATGCTCTGTTTTATAGTTACCGATATTAACGTCAATAAAACCGCTTTGAAAAAAGCCCTGGTCAACTCAGTGGACAGGTCGTTCAATAAAATTATCGTTGACGGGGATACTTCAACCAATGACACGGTCATAGCTCTTGCAAACGGCATGCTTGGTAACAACGAGATCACCTTGAAAAGCGGTTATTACGGCAAGTTTGAAAAAATGCTGACCGAACTGAACTCGGAAATTGCAGAGCTGATAGTCAAAGACGGGGAAGGTTCCACAAAGGCGGTAACAATTAAGGTCAAGGGAGCCAGGACTGATAAGGAAGCGGAAAAGATCGCAAGAGCGATCTCCACCTCCCAGCTTGTCAAAACGGCTTTTTACGGGCAGGACCCCAACTGGGGGCGTATACTGGCCGCCGCCGGCGGAGCGGGGGTTAACTTTAATCCCGATGATATAGAGATGTTCTTCAATGATAAGAGGATCGTGAAAAACGGCGAGAGTT
>CAZUNK010000036.1:0-20573 GCA_964622285.1 uncultured Spirochaetia bacterium | reverse complement strand
CCTTTCCTTCGGCTTGTAGTACTCGTGCGGAACCTGCTCTTCTCTTGGAAGAACTGCCTCCGTTCTGCCCAGATCAACTATAACGTTCCTTCTTTCAATCCTTCTAACTATGCCGCTTACCAGATCACCTTTTCTATCTATGAACTCACCATATATGACCTTGCCTTCCGCCTCTTTGAGGTTCTGAAGCACCTTTTGTTTTGCGTTCTGTATAGCTATTCTTGAAAAATCCGGGCTTATTCTGACACCGATCATATCCCCGATCTCTGCATCCGGGTCCAGTTCACCGGCTTCCTGCAGGGAGATCTCGGTATCAGGAAAACTTAAGTCGTCAACCACTTCCTTGAACTCAAAAAGCTCAACCTCCCCGGTTTCCTCGTTATAACGAACTTCCAGTTCGTTTTCCTTGCCTTTCATTCTGAAAAGCTTCTCAGCAGCGGACAGAACCGCGTTTTCCACTGCCTGAATGATCTCATTTTTATCTACATTTTTATCTTTAACTACAGAATCTATAACTCTGCTTAGTTCAGTGATCATAGCAACCTCGTTAAAAATTAATTTCCAGATTTGCTTTTTTTATTAAACCAAACGGGATTTCGTGCAACATGCCGTCCATTTCAACTGATATATGGTCAAGCAGGCAGTCGTCCAAGGTTCCCTTGAACACCTTTTTGTCGTTTATCAGCTCCTTTGTCTTGATAAGCACGAAATTTCCCTTGAACCTTTCAAAATCCTCCGCTTTTTTAAGCGGCCGCCTTAGGCCGGGAGAGGACACCTCCAGCGTATACCTGCCCGGCACAACGTCATTGACGTCCAGGATCAGTCCAAGCTCTCTGCTTACTCTGGCGCAGTCGTCAACGGTTACGCCCCCTTCCCTTCTGTCAATGTACACCCTCAGCACCTTACCTCTTCCCTCTCCCCTGTACTCAACGTCAACAAGCTCCATATCGCAGCTGCTGAGCAGCGGACCGGACAACTCTTCCACGCTTTTAACAACGCCGTTTTCATTACATTCCAACATTTTTCTTAACTTAAACAATAAAAAAAGCGGCTGAACCGCTTTTTTCAATATAATAATACATAAAGGATACATTTAGAGCAAGAGAGCATCCGTTGATTTTTCCTAAAAGTTCAGAAAGTTCTGTAAAAGCAGCCGTTTGTTAAGGTTCAAGGTTCCTTCCTGAACCTGTCGTAATGTGCTTTTAACCTGTTTATATGGTCTTTGTCGGAGTGACCGCAGTATCGTACAAGATTGAAGAGCGAGCTTAGTTCTGCAAAGGTTTTAAATCTTTCGCCACCTTCTTTAAGCATGTGGTCTGAAAACTCAGTCACCGTTAAATGACCGGGCTTTACGTAACCTTTTCTGCCAATAATCCTTACAGCCCTGCTGTATATACGGGATGATTCCGAAAGTTCCTTCTGTTTCCCAGAGCCGCTGAAAAAGCTGAAATTCTCCCTGTACTGATAAGCTATAATGGAAAAAACCGCGATAAGCGCTATGATGATGATCATTTCCATGCCTCTCAGGGCTGATTTATCAAATACCTGAAATCTGTAGCTCCGTGCTTTATTCTGTAAAAAAGCGAACATCTGGCGCTGGCTTTGTGCATCAAAATCAACCACGTACCTGCTCCATCTGTATCTTAAAAACTCTAAGAAGCTGCCGGAGAGACCTGAAGAGGCTGAGAAGAGCTCCCCATCACCTGGGGTTGGGTCAAATCTTGTCCACCCATATTCTGGGAAATATACTTCCACCCACGCATGAGCATCACTTTCTCTTACAAGGAAGTGGTCTCCTATCTCGTTGAACTCTCCATTTAAAAATCCCGTAACGACCCTTGAGGGAATGCCCATTTCACGCAGCAGAACTACCATTGAAGAGGCAAAGTACTCACAGTGCCCGCTTTTGTTCTGAAATAAAAAATGGTCTATGGGCGGAGCGCTCTCATCGCCCTCTAAAACCCTTGTATACGCCATGTTCCGGATTAAATAATCCCTGACGTTGATGACGTTCTCGTACACGGTCGCCCGCGGGTTGAAAATATCCTCTGCAAGCTGCCTTATCTCCCTGCTTACGTTAAACTTACCGCTGTACAGCATCCTTACTTCATACGGCACCTGGTAATCAACCTCTTTAAGCTGCTTTGGACCAGGTCTTAACAGCTGGGCGTAGGCTATGTATTTAGCGCTGTCTGAGAACGAACCTCCATGATAGTACGAACTGTGAATGGAAGTTATCGTGCTGTAAGGCAGGTTCTGAAAAGCCACCGGCCTGTCAGCAGAAAATATAACGTCCGTGTCAAGAGGACGGGTTATTATTTCCTGCTTTGCCAGATCGTTTCTGACCCGCTTATCAACCACGGTTTTACCTTCATTATCTTTTCTGAGCCTTTTTACATCAGGAGAACTTGTCTGAAACCATCGCCTGCCGTCAAAATAGTTCAGGGAGGTTCCTCTCCAGTATATCTCCCTTGGCAGATCTTTTTTATCAACGTTCAGGAACTTGATTCTCATTACGGGCGAGTCGTCCTTTTTTATTTCCCCTATCTTGCCAAGCTCTATCTCTTCACTGAAACCTGTGCTGATCTGCTGCTTTTTCAGAAAAAAACCGCTTAAATAGTTGCCCTGAAGCCTCGGCATAAGCAGGAACATGGCAGCTCCGAGCAGAACAATCACCATCCAGACCACTCCAACTGAACTGAGAAAGGGAATATACGCAACGTTAACGCCCGTTTTACGTTCATTGCCGGTTCCCTTTACCTCGTTGTTAAAATTGAACAGAACTAACGTTGCAACTGCAAAGAAAATGAAAACGAGCAGAACCATGCCGTATGACACGTTTACGGTTACTGAGGCACCAACTAACATCTGAAAAAAACTTATCAGTATTATCTGTCCATAGTCCCTTGCCTCTTTTCTGCCAAGGAACTTAAGGACATTGATAAACAGCAGGAACTGGACCAGGACGCTGAACATCTCCTCGCCAAGCAGCAAAGCCTTCAGGATAAGATACGCGGTAAAAAATACAGAGAGAAAAGTTATAACGAGCTTGCTGGTAACATGATCTTTTTCCCCTTTTGTATCGTAGAGGAAACTTACGGCCAAGGACCCAAAATAAAGCAGGGGGATAACAACGCCGTGTTCAAGGTTAAGAAAAACGGGAACAGACCCGAGCGCAGCGAGCAGATGAACAAAAACTGACAGATGCTTTCTAATCTTTCCTCTCCGTCAGGTACGCAGCCTCCATCTCTTTTAACTTACTGATCTTTTTCTTGTTTTCAGCCGCTTTTTCATATTCAAGGTTCTTGGCTGCACGCTTCATCTCCCTGAAAAGCCTTCTGATCTCTTTTGGGATCCTGTCCGGAGGTATGTCCATATAGTCATCATCTGCATCCCTGGGAACGGTCACGTAATCGGACTCGTATATTGAGCTCAGTATATTTGTAATGTTCTTTTTAATGCTTATTGGTGTAATACCGTTCTCCTCGTTGTATTTTGCCTGAATGCTCTTTCTTCTATCAGATTCACTGATCGCTCTTTTCATTGAGTCAGTCATCCTGTCGGCGTACAGTACGACCCTGCCGTTCACGTTCCTTGCCGCCCTTCCAAAGGTCTGGATCAAAGAGGATTCAGACCTTAAAAACCCCTCCTTGTCTGCATCAAGTATCGCCACAAGCGAAACTTCCGGAATATCAAGCCCTTCTCGGAGCATATTTATACCAACTAAAACGTCATATTCCCCCATTCTCAGATCTCTGATTATTTTTATTCTCTCAAGCGTTTCAATGTCCGAATGAAGATACCTTACTCTCATCCCTATTTCCCTGTAGTAGGTGGTGAGATCCTCCGCCATCCTTTTCGTTAAGGTCGTTACCAGTACCCGTTCCTTCCTTGCCACCACGAGCTGAATCTCATCAAGCAGGTCGTCAACCTGATTGGTTGCAGGCTTTACCGTTATTTCCGGGTCCTGCAGTCCCGTGGGTCTGATTATCTGTTCAACCACCTCTCCAGCGCTTCTGCTCAGTTCATACTGAGCCGGCGTGGCTGAGACGTATATCACCTGCCCCAGCTTCTCCACGAACTCATCAAAGCTGAGGGGCCGGTTGTCCAGAGCCGAAGGCAATCTGAATCCATTTTCCGAGAGCGTTAGCTTTCGGCTTCTGTCCCCGGAGTACATAGCTCTCACCTGGGGCAGCATCTGATGACTTTCATCAACGATACAGAGAAAATCATCAGGAAAATAATCCATCAGCGTATAAGGAGCCTCTCCTTCCTTTCTGCCTGATATATGTCTTGAATAATTTTCAATCCCGGGACAAAATCCCACAGTTTCAAATAGTTCCAGGTCATAGCTCGTCCTTTCTCTTAACCTGTTTCTCTCAACGTTCATGCTCTTTTTCTGAAAGTAACGAAGCCTTTCCTCAAGTTCTTCCTTTATTGTTCTTATAGCCTGCTTTAACTTCTCTTTAGGAGCAACGTAATGAGACCCCGGAAAGATTGTAACTCTTAAAAGTTCCCGCTTCGTCTTTCCGCTTACAGGATCTATTTCATTGATCTTTTCCACTTCATTTCCAAAAAACTCAATTCTGTACGCCGAGTCATCCTTATCGGCAGGAAAAACGTCCACGATATCCCCTCTGGCCCTGAAAGTACCCCGCTCAAGATGTGCCTCCTTTCTTGTGTACTGGACCTCGGTGAGTTTTTTCAAAAGCTCATCTCTTGAAATTTGACCGCCTTTTTTAAGGATCGTAAGCATTCCATAATAATCCAGAGGCGAACCAATACCGTAAATAGAGGACACGCTTGCCACGATGACCACGTCCCTTCTTTCAAAAAGCGAGGTCGTTGCCGCATGGCGAAGCCTGTCTATGACCTCATTTATTGACGCGTCCTTTTCTATGTAGGTGTCAGTTGCAGGCACATACGCCTCAGGCTGATAGTAATCGTAGTAGCTGACAAAATAATGCACCTCGTTATCCGGAAAATACCCTTTTATTTCGGAAAAAAGCTGAGCCGCGAGGGTTTTGTTATGAGCTAAAATAAGGGTGGGTTTCTGTACTTCGCTGATTACGTTTGCAATGGTAAAGGTCTTTCCGCTGCCGGTAACCCCCAGAAGCACCTGATCGGCTATGCCCCTGTCAATGCCTTGCACAAGTTTCTCAATTGCTGCAGGTTGATCCCCTTTGGGTTTGAAGTCGCTGTTCAGCCTGAATTTCTTATGCACGTGTATCAGTTTTTTATTTATGTCTCAGGACGATGCTTAGCACGGCGGCGTTTAGCGGCAGATGCTTTGTTTCTGCTCCGGATGACAATTCCCAGAAGAAAACCTGCCAGTAAAAAGCCGCCAATGCCCATCAATGTGGACACATCCCACCCGCTCTCAGGAGATGTAAGAGCACCGCCCTTGAAGACGATAACCAGGAAGAGCGATATGAACAGTGAGATAAATAAATAAACAAAACGCTCTTTATTGCTCCTGTTATCAAATGTATCAATAACCATATTTTCCAGCAGGGTCTTTTTGCTGTCCCATGGATGATATTTTCTCCATCTGTAGGATGCGTATAGCAGAATGGGTAATGCAATAAAAAAGCATATTGAAACAGTCATAAGAACAACCTCCTGACACGGGTCTTCTGATCTGTATCTGTGCACAGCATATTATCAGTTTACCACACCGAGCAGACTGTGACAACATCCGTCATTTATCCAGAACGATTAAATCCATCCTGCTGCCACATCTTTTATGGTCGGAGATGTCGTGGTAATTGGCACCTTACCCCATCTGCATTACAAATCGCACCTTACCCCATCTACATTACAAATTGCAGGACGGGTACTAATGCCATTGCCAGTCAGAACCAGTCTCGTAAGAGCTGAAAGCCCATCAAACAGATCGTCAGACAGGGAACTTATGTTATTATCACTCATCCACAACTCATCCAGATTTGAAAGACCATCAAACAGGCCTTCAGGCAGGGAACTTATGTTGTTTACAGAAAAATCCAGGTTCTCAAGACTTGAAAGCCCATCAAACAGGTCAGGAGGTAGACTCGTCAGTTCATTGCTGGAAATCCACAGCGTTTCAAGTTTTGATAACCCTCTAAACACCCCTTCAGGCAGGGAGGTAATATCATTAACGCCCAAATCCAGGAAAGTAAGACTTGAAAGGCCTTCAAACACATCTTCGGGCAGGGATGTCAGACCAGCAACGTCGTCTTCCTGGATGTGTCCCGGTCCCTCGCCGGCGACCCATTTTGCGAAATCCAACCTCCGCAGATTTATAAGATCATCAAAATCACCTGACTGCAGAGAGGTAACCCCCCTCCTTTCCATGTTCAGTCTGGTAACGCGCGCAAGTTGCAGTTCGCTAACGGATTCGCAGGTAGCTCCTCCGCCTATCACGCTAAGAATACGGTCCCGAATCAGCTGCGTGCGGCTGCAGATATTTTTGTTCTGTGGCATTCTGTAGGTCACCGTGAACGTGCGCTCGTCAAATTCACCATCCGCATCTTCCACTCTGTAGGTCACAACCGTGCTACCTACAGCCGTAGGTGCTCCGCTCAGCTCCCGTGTAGATGGATCAAAATCCAACTCTGTAAACCCTGCAGGTAAAGGGTCTGGAGCTATGCTGTAAGTTAAAGGTGCATCCCCACCATCTGCCTCCGGCAGAGTTACTGTACCTCTGTTTATTCCCTCAATGTAAGTCTGATCCCCTATTGTCTGTCCTGCAAAGGACGGCACTCCCTCAGCTATTATCTGTAACATAAACGTTGCTGTATCAACATCCCCGTCTAAATCCCGCACTCTATAGGTCAATGTTGTGAGGGGAAATGCCTCTTCAGGCGTTCCGGTCAGCATTCGTGTTTCGCTATTAAATTCAAGTCCGGCAGGTAGTGTTTGTACAAAATAATAGGTCAACGGTGCGTTCCCGCCTGTTGCAGCTGGAAAAAGCAGCGGAGCTATTTCCGTCCCCTCCCTGTAGAACTGACCATCCACTGTATCTGTGCTAAATGACGGATTCTCGTCCGCTTCTATTACTATGTTGAAAGTTAACCTGTAATGTTCTCCGCCTGTATCGCTACCTTGATATCTCACCGCCGTGGTCCCTATAAACGCAGGTGTCCCGCTCAGAACTCGTGTATTTTGATCAAAAACCAACCCTCCAGGGCGTGGAGATAAGGAGTATCTTATCGGTGGATTCCCATTCTGCGCCTCTGGGAAAGTCACTGGTTCTATGGCTGCTCCCTGTACAAACCGAAGATCATCTAACCGATTACCAATATGGTCGAAATTCGGCCAACGTTGTCTATCAGTTAAAGTTATTCTGAACGTGAGCGTGGCAGTATCCCCGTCTGTATCCGTTGCCGTGTAGGTCACATCAGTGTGAACGTTCATGTTCCTATCCGTCTCTGTATCCGCCGGGGTCCCGTCAAATCTTAGTGTGTTGCTGTTAAAACGCAAACCTTCCGGCAGCGAACCTTCAGGATCATCCGTAGGGGCTAAACTGTAAGTTAACGATCCATCCCCGCCAGTTGCCGTTGGTAAAAACCATACTACTATTGCTTGCTCCTCATGGTATTCCTGATTAGGTATCGTCGTTGAACCAAAGGACGGTCGCGCTCCTAAAGCTACATCTATCGTGAACATGAGCGAAACTGGGTCTCCGTCTTCATCCGTTGCCGTATAGGTTACTTCCGTGATGCCATTTGTGTCAGGTGTTCCGCTCAGAACCCGTGTATCGGCATTAAAATCCAACCCTGAAGGAGAGGCAGGGTTTAAGCTGTAAGTTAAATCTCCGTTCCCACCAGTTGCCGCTGGTAACGTGATTGTTCTTATTGCTGTACCCACCGTGTATTCCTGATTATCTATTCTCGATAAACCAAAGGACGGCTGATCATCCGCTTCTACTGTTATGCTGAACATGAGCGAAATTCGGTCCCCGTCCGCATCCGTTGCAGTATAAGTTACGGTCGTGGGACCACCTGGAGGCGTAGGTGTGCCGCTCAATTCTCGTGTGGATGGATTAAACGTTAATCCAAAAAGTCCTTGAGGGTCTATGCTGTAAGTTAATGCCCCGTTCCCACCGGTTGCCGCTGGTAACGTCTCTGACGTTATTGTTACTCCATTTATGTAATTCTGATCATCTATCATTTCCGAACCAAAGGTCGGACGCAAATTTGCTTCTACTGTTATGGTAAATGTGAGCGTGACAGTATCCCCGTCTTCATCCGTTGCCGTATAAGTCACGCGCGTGGGACCACCTATATTCATAGGTGTGCCGCTTAATTCTCGTGTGGATGGATCAAACATTAATCCAAGGGGCGACGCGGGAGTTATGCTGTAAGTTTTGTTACCATTACCACCAGTAGCCTCTGGTAACGCCTCTGTTGGTATTGGTCTGCTCACTGTGTACCGCTTATCATCTATCATCCCTGAAAAACCCGGCCGCGTATCCTGAGCTACTGTTATGTCAAATATGAGCGTGGCAATATCCCCGTCTTCATCCGTTGCAGTATAGGTTACGGTCGTGGGGCCACCTGCAGAGGTAGGTGTGCCGCTCAATCTTCGTGTGGCTGGATCAAATGTTAATCCAAAAAGTCCTTGAGGGTCTATGCTGTAAGTTAATGCCCCGTTCCCATCAGTTGCCGCTGGTAACGTCTCTGGTGTTATTGTTATTCCATTTATGTAATTCTGAGCATCTATCATTTCCAAATCAAAATCCGGCATAGTATCCTCAGCTACTGTTATGCTGAATGTGAGTACATCAGTATCCCCGTCGTCATCCGTTGCAGTATAGGTAACGTTTATGGAAGCACCTGCAGACGTGGGTGTGCCGCTCAATTCTCGTGTAACGCTATTAAACATCAACCCATCCGGTAGCGGAGCTAAACTGTAACTTAAAGGCGAATCCCCGCCAGTAGCCTCTGGTAACGTCAATGCTTCTATTGTTTCTCCTTCTATGTAAGTCAGATCGTCCATCATCTGTGAACCAAAACCCGGAATAGGATCTGTTATTTCTACAGTTATTCTGAACATGAGTGTTTCAGTCTCCCCGTCCGCATCCGTTGCAGTATAGGTTACAGTTACAGAGTTGGTCTCTTCGTCAAACCCCCTCCCCGAAGGCGTTCCGCTTAATCTTCGTGTGGTTGGATCAAATGTTAATCCATCAGGCAACATGGAGTCTATGCTGTAAGTTAATGCTCCGTTTCCACCAGTTGCCGCTGGTAATGTCACTGGCGTTATTTCTAAGTTCTGTCCGTAATTCTGAGAATCTATCATTCTCTCAAAGGAAAGTTCCATGTTAGTAGAAGGTGTCCTCGGTGTTCCTGGTGTCCCTGTACCATCCCCTCCACCACCACCACCACAAGCTGCAAATAAAATGCACAGCATAATTCCTAAAAACAGTCCTGGGATACTTATAATGTTCTTATTATTTGTACTCATCAGAGGGGTTCCACCTGTATATTTGGATTTACTTGCTTATTATACCCCCCCCCTTCATATTGTCAAGTCTGAAAACTGGCAGAATGGTCGTAGCTGTCCACGGTACCGCAACGTTATTTCAACAAATTGCAGGCATCATAATTCCAACTTTTGTCTCCCCCGCAAATATCAGTGTGGTACTAATTGCAGGTTACAGCTGATCTCTGACAAATTGTAGGATTTTCACCAATGTTATTATGAGACAGACCCAGCGTCATGAGACTTGACAGCCCATTAAACACACTTTCAGGTAGGGTCGTAAGATCATTGTGATACAGATACAGTCTTTCCAGGCTTGACAGCCCGGCAAATACATCTGAAGGCAGGATCGTAAGATCGTTGTTATTCAGATACAGTTCCGAGAGACTTGACAGCCCGGCAAACAAGCCTGAAGGCAGGGTCATCAGCGAATTTTCTTGCAGCCACAGCCACTCAAGACTTGACAGCCCGGCAAACAGGTCTTCTGGTAGGGTTTCCAGGGAATTTTGAAACAGATACAGACCTTTGAGACTTGTTGATAGCCCGTCAAACACGTCTGCATGAAGGGTCGTCAGGTCATTGTTATACAGATACAGCCTCTCAAGACTTGACAGCCCGGTAAATATGTCTGAAGGAAGGGTTTCTAAGGAATTTTCTTGCAGATACAGCCACTCAAGATTTGACAGCCCGGTAAATATGTCTGAAGGCAAGGTTTCTAAGGAATTTTCTTGCAGCCACAGCCACTCAAGATTTGACAGCCCGGTAAACACACCCGAAGGCAGGGTTTCTAAGGAATTTTCTTGCAGGTCCAGATTTTCAAGACTTGAAAGCTCGTCAAACACACCTGAAGGTAGGATCGTCAGGGAATTTTCACGCAGGAGCAAGTTCTTAAGATTTGACAGCCCGTCAAACAGGTCCTCATGAAGGTCGGTCAGGTCATTTTTATGCAGATACAGTTCCGAGAGACTTGAAAGCCCGGTAAAAGCATCTGAAGGCAGGGTCATCAGTGAATTTTCATGCAGACGCAGTGTTGTGAGAGATGTTCCATCAAACATGTCTGAATGAAGGGTCATCAGACTATTTTGACTCAGATCCAGCCATGTAAGACCTGACAGCCCGTCAAACACGTCTGCATGAAGGGTCGTCAGGGAATTGCTACTCAGACCCAGTACCGAGAGGTCTGACAGACCATCAAACACGTCTTCAGGTAGGTCCGTAATGTCATTGTTATGCAGTCGCAGTTCCGAGAGACTTAACAGCCCGTCAAACAGATTTTCATGTAGGGTCGTAAGATCATTGTCAAACAGAGTCAGAGTTGTGAGATCTGACAGCCCATAAAAAATGTCTTCAGGTAGGGTCGCTATCATATTGTCACGAAGATCCAGATCTGAGAGACCTGTCAGCCCGTAAAAGTCATTCGGTTGCAGAGAGGTAAGGCCCTTTTCAATCAGTTCCAGCTGAGTAATGCTCGCAAGATGCTCCGGGATAATAACGCTACAGGTAGTTGTGCCGCCTATCTGTTCAAGAATGGCGTCCTGTACCTGCTGCGTGCGGTCGCATATGCCTGTTGGTACTGGCGGTCTGACGACTATATTGAACGTGAAAGATACTACATCCCCGTCTGTATCCGTTACCGTATAGGTCACGGATGTGGTCCCGAGAGTGGTAGGCGTTCCGCTCAAAACCCGTGTGCCACTGTCAAACATCAACCCATCAGGTAGCATAGTAGCCGGAGAGTCAGGAGTTAAACCGTAAGTTACCGGCGGTTCCCCTAGTGCGAGTGGTAGTCTCAGTGGAATTATTGCTGAGTTCTGTATGTACTGCAGAGCAGTTATCCCCAGTCTTCTATGTCCTGTAAAGCTCGGTTCTTCATTTGCGACTAATTCTATTCTGAACATGAACATGTCCACATCCCCGTCTTCATCCATTGCCGTATAGGTCACAGTTGTGCTCCCTAGCGCGGTAGGCGTTCCGCTCAAAACTCGTGTGCGGCTATCAAATTCCAACCCAGCAGGCAGCATAGTGGCAGGAAAATTTGGAGTTAAACTGTAAGTTGAATCTCCATCCCCGCCTCTTGCCTCTGGTAAGGTAAGTGGAGTTATTGGTATACCCTGTGTGTACCTCTGATATTGTACTAAATCTGTAAAACGCGGCTTAAAATCTTGTGTTACTTCTATTATGAACCGGAGCCTTGCGATATCCCCGTCTGCATCCGTTGCCACATAGGTCACAGTCGTGCTCCCCAGCTCGGTAGGCGTTCCATTCAAAACTCGTGTGCGGCCATCAAATTCCAACCCAGCAGGCAGCATAGTGGCAGGAGAATTTGGAGTTAAACTGTAAGTTGAATCTCCATCTCCGCCTCTTGCCTCTGGTAAGGTAAGTGGAGTTATTTGTTCATCCGGTACAAACTCCAGATATGGTACCGATTCTGTAAAACGCGGCTTAAGATCTTGTCTTACTTCTATGCTGAACTGGAGCCTTGCTAAATCCCCGTCTGCATCCGTTGCTGTATAGAGCACAGTCGTTGAACCTGCAGTCGTAGGTGTTCCGCTAAATCTTCGTGTTCCACTATCAAATTCCAACCCAGCGGGTAGCATAGCAAGAGGAATTAAGTTGTAAGTTAAGTCTCCATTCCCGCCACTTGCCTCTGGTAAGATAAATGGAGTTATTGCTTCGTTTTGTACGTAATTTTTAGGACTTATATCTGAATCAAAGGATGGTCTCGTATCAGTGGGAGTTGTCCCTGCACTATCCCCTCCACCCCCTCTGCTACATGCCACAAGGAAAATGCATAATGTAATTCCTAAAAACAGTCCTTTGATCTTCATGCCCTTATTTTTACACGTCAAATGATCTCACCTATTATATGGATTCATTCTATCCCATCCCCTCAATATTATCAAATCTGAGAACTGGCAGAATGGGCGTAGCCGTCCACGGTACCGCAACTTTATTTCAACAAATTGCAGGCATCATAATTCCAACTTTTGTATCACCCACAAATATAAATGAGAGTATTACAATGGTCTGCAGGTCACCGTTTCTTCTTGACAAATTGAAGGCAGTTCATTCTGCGGAGTAAGAATACAGCCTTCGTAAACACAGTTTTGGGAGTTTTTATAACTTATATACAGTGTTGTGAGACTTGAAAGCCCGTCAAACATGTTTTGATGATCACGAAGTAATGTCAAGGGAATGGCTCTCATATCCAGAATCTCAAGCATTAAAAGCCCATCAAACAGGTCATCAGGTAGGTCCGTCAGGGGAATGTTTCTCATTCGCAGGTTTTTCAGATTTGAAAGTCCATAAAACAGGTCTGCTGGTAGGGTTGGGGAAGTGGTATACATCCACAAAGTTTCCAGATTTGAAAGCCCGTTAAACAGTTCTTCTGGTATCTCCGTCAGCTCATTGCTTATATCTATAAACGTGAGGCTTGAAAGCCCGGCAAACACATCTGCTGGTAGCTCCGTCAGGTCGTTGCCATCCAGATTCAGAGTATTGAGACTTGAAAGTCCAGCAAACAGATCTTCATGAAGGGTCGTCAGAGAATTGCCACTTAGACGCAGCGTCCTGAGATTTGAAACCCCTTCAAACAGGTTTTCATGAAGGGTCGTCAGAGAATTGCCACTTAGCCCCAGCGTCCTGAGATTTGAAACCCCTTCAAACAGGTTTTCATGAAGGGTCGTCAGGTCATTGTAACCCAGATCCAGGATTGAGAGACTTGAAAGTCCGGCAAACACGTCTTCATGAAGGGTCGTCAGAGAATTGCCACTTAGCCCCAGCCACGAGAGACTTGAAAGTCCGGCAAACAGATCTTCATGAAGGGTCGTCAGAGAATTGACATTTAGCTCCAGGGTTGAGAGACTTGAAAGCCCGGCAAAAATGTCTGAGGGAATAATCGTCAGGGCATTGTCATACAAATACAGCGCCCTGAGCTTTGAAAGCCCATAAAACAGGTCTGAGGGAATAATCGTCAGGTCATTGCTATACAAATACAGTTGTTCCAGACTTGAAAGCCCCTCAAACACACCTGAAGGTAGGGTCGTCAGGGAATTATTACCCAGATCCAGGTGGGAGAGACTTGAAAGTCCGGCAAAGTCATCCGTTTGCAGAGAGTTGATACCCTTTGTGTCAAGGTCTAATTTACCAGTAATGCCCGCAAGATGCTCAGGAGTAACGGTGCTGCAGCTAACTGTGCTATCTGTTTTATGTATTTCGGCAAGAATGGCATCCCGCACCTGCGGTGTGCGGCTGCAGATGTTTGAACTTGACACTGGCATTACCGGCATTCTGACAACTATATTGAACGTGAGCGTTACTGCATCCCGTGCCGTATAAGTCATTTCCGTGGTCCCTGGAGCAGTAGGTGCGCCTATCAGAACCAAGCTGTTGGAATTAAAGATCAATCCATCTGGCAGCATACCTTCAGGATCATCTGTAGGTGCTAAGCCGTAAGTTATCGGCCGATCCCTGCCTACTGCATGTGGTAACGTTACTGGAGCTATCTCTAAGTTCTGTGTATACTGCTGAACACTTACCGTCCTTCCTTCAAAACTCGGTGCGTTGCCCACTACTTCTATGAAGAAATAGAGCGGCGATGCCCTGTCCCCGTCTGCGTCTGTTACCATATAGGTCACAAGCGTTCTGCCCGGCGCTGTAGGCGTTCCGCTCAAAACTCGTGTGCTGCTATCAAATTCCAACCCCTCAGGTAGTGAGATTACGTTGTAAATCAGATTTCCATTCCCGTCAGTTGATTCTGGTAACACCTGATTTATTACTTCACCCACTGAGACGCGTGGAATGCGTACCCCCTGTCTGCCAAACGTCGGCTCAACATCTTCCTCTACTTCTATGAAGAACTCAAGACTGCCAGTAACCCTACTGCCAGTAACATTGTCTTCACCCACTGCCATATAGGTCACACGTGTTCTACCCGGAGTTGTAGGCGTTCCTCTCAATTCTCGCGTGCGGGGGATAAATTTCAACCCATCAGGTAGTGAAGTTGAGAAAAGGTAAATTAAGTCTCCTGTCCCGCCAGTTGCCCCTGGTAAGTTAAACCGTTCTATTGCTTGGTTCTGTACATATTCTTTATCATCTATCGTTGATGAAAAGGTCAACTTAGGAAACTCTTGCGGGGCGGGCGTCTCTTTGTCACTCCCGCCCCCACCTCCGCCACATGCCACAAAGAAAACGCATAATGTAATTCCTAAAAACAGTCCTTTGATCTTCACGTCCTTATTTCTCCTGATCAGAGATTGATTATTATTTGTGTTCCTCTTGGTCATCTTACCCCCCTTCTCAATATTGTCAAGACCTTTTAATTATGGAAACTTAGATGCCAAACGGTTGAAATAACTCTGAGGCAATCAACCTGCATCCCGTTACACTTGACAATGAGGCGCTCCTGCGGTTTCTTTTTCAGATATAATGGACGCAGTTATCTATCTTGTAGGTGCCGGACCCGGCGACCCTGAACTATTGACCCTGAAGGGTAAAAAAATACTGAAAACCGCAGATGTTATAGTATATGACGCACTGATAAACAAAAAGCTGCTCAGATTCTGTAAAGAGTCCGCAAAGTTGATCTACGTGGGTAAAAATCCAGGAAAGAAAGAGATCACCCAGAACGAAATAAACAAAAAGCTCATATACTACGCCAGAAGAAAAAAGACCGTAGCGAGATTAAAGGGAGGTGACCCTTTTATATTCGGCCGCGGAGGAGAAGAGGCTGAAGCCATGGCTAAAGCCGGACTTACAATAGAGGTCGTGCCGGGGGTCAGTTCCATCAGTTCAGTTCCGGCCTATTCAGGCGTGCCGCTAACTCATAGAGAATATAACTCTTCCTTCACCGTTATTACCGGACACGAAAACCCGTTCAAACAAGACCCCAGGTTGAACTGGAAAGCAATATCGGAGCAGGACACTCTGGTTTTTGTTATGGCACTGAAAAACATCTCCCGCATTATGAAAAAATTAATCAAGGAAAAAGTGCCGAAAGCCACCCCGGCCATGGTGATCTCGTGGGGCACCATACCAGAGCAGAGATCAGTTACGGCAACCGTCGGGAGCATATCTGATATGGTCCTTTCAGACCCATCCATAAAATCTCCGTCAATCATACTGGTGGGAAAGATAGTAAAACTGAAAAAGCAGATAAACTGGTACGAAAAAAAGCCCCTTTTTGGAAAAAACATAGTAATTACAAGGGCGGAAGATCAGGCGCTGGGGCTTTACGACCTGTTAAGTTCTTACGGTGCCAATATAACCGAGTTTCCAACCATTAAGACCATCCCGGTGGTCTCATACAGAGAAGTTGACAGAGCGGTCAGGAACATTGGAAAATTTGACTACGTGATCTTTACCAGCGTTAACGGCGTTAAATACTTTCTTTCAAGGGTCTTTTACAAAAAACTGGACGCACGAGCGTTCTCCGGTGCAAAGATCATAGCAATTGGAGAAAAAACAGATCAGGCACTGAAAAACTATGGATTATCATCTGATATCGTTCCCTCAGAGTATACCGCAGAAGGAATAATAGCCAGCCTGAAACCATCTGATATTGAAGGCAGGAGTTTTTTAATACCCAGAGCAATGGTCGCCCGGGATGCCCTGCCCAAGACTCTGAGGAAGTTAAAAGGCAAAGTTACCGTTGTGAGCTGTTACCAAACCGTAATTCCCAGGATCAAACCCGCGGTAAAAAAAGAGTTTATAGAGATGCTCAGGTCAGATGCTGTAAGCGTGATTACCTTTCTGAGCTCTTCAAGCGTAACCAACCTGCTGAAAATACTGGGCAGGGACTCTAAATATCTGAACAGCACGGAACTTGCATCAATAGGCCCAATAACCTCAGGTACTTTACTGTCCAGTGGATTAAAACCAGCGGTTACAGCTGAAAAGCACACGGTTGAGGGGCTGGTTGCCGGGCTGCTTGAACACTTTTCTCCGAAGAACCCAGGGAACGGCTAACATGCGTGAGGTATAGGATGCCCAAGTTTCCAATATCAAACTTACAGATAAAGGACGGTCTGATAAGTATCTCCGGAGAAAGCTATAAGCACATCGTAAAGGTACTGAGATTTAAAAAAGGAGAAAAGATAGAACTGTTTGATGAAAATTCCATTACATATCAGGCAGTTATAAAACTTATCTCAGGTAAGGAATTAATTGCTCAGATTCAAACATCATCAGTACTGAGCAACGAATCTGAACTGAACATCTGCCTGTTCCAGTCCATTCTCAAGGGAAACAAGATGGACCTTATAGTTCAGAAATGCGGTGAACTGGGAGTAAAGACCATCACCCCGATATACACGGAAAGAACGGTCGTGCAGCATACTGATAAGCTGAAAAGATGGTCAAAAATAGCTCTGGAATCATGCAAGCAGTCGGGAAGAGCTAAGCCAGTTGAGATCAAAGAGCCCAGGGATTACGGCGAGGTGATAAGCAGCCTGCCGGAGAAAGCCGTGAACCTGATTTTTTATGAAAAAAACGAAAAAGTTAAATTAAAGGAATCTCTGAAAACCTTTAATCAAGGAGCTGCTGCCGTAAATCTCATAATTGGGCCCGAAGGAGGCTTTTCAGAAAGGGAGATAAAAGAGGCCAGGCTCAGAAAAGTAAAGGCGGTATGCCTGGGTCCAAGAATACTAAGGGCCGAAACTGCCGCAGTAGCCTCGGTTTCCATCATACAGTTCCACTTTGGGGACATTTAAGCGGGTCTGCCGCCGCTTTTTTTCATTCTGAACAACAGAGCACACGCAAGCAGCAATGCAAAGATAAAGGCAGGGTAAAGTTCTATCTTATTAAGCTCCATCTGCATGCTGTAATAGCTTATTTCTATGCTCTTTCCCCGTTTTATATCACTGCCCGTCCACTGCCGGTAGCTTTGATCACTTATGGAAAAAGTCTTCATCTCTCCCAGTCCCTCCGCTTCAACGTTGCTCTGCTCCGTGGCTATCACAAAGGCAGATGCAGCGTCGTAGAAAAAAACCTTCTTAAGCTTGCTTCGTCCAAAGCCAAGAGGCAGTTTGTAAGCTACTACCACCCTTTTTATGCCCGGCGGAAAACCTGCCGTGTCGTATATTACATTACCCTCCCTTACGGCACTGCCGGTACTGATACCCTTTACAAAATTGATACTTTCAGCCTCTTCAGGCACGTTCAGTCTGATAGCTTTGTTAAAATCATCTTCCGGGTCCTTTGTACCTATGAAGATGGCGTTGCCCCTGTTTTCAAACTCATAGATCTCCACAACGGAAATAGCCTTGTTCTCCAACTCTATAACGTGATGGTTGACGTTTATTACTATGTCTGAATCATCGCTGCTCACGTCAAAGACCGGCAGGTCAATATCAATTACCTCTTCGTCAAGAGGAAAGACCATTTTTGCAGTTTCGTACTCCACGCCGTCTGAATTTATTCTCAGGCTGTAACTTCTGTCCCACCTCAGATCACGAAAGCTGAACTGTCCATTCTCATCTGAAATGAACAGCTTTTCGTCCACTTTTTTATCACCCATAAAAGACCTGAGATATACGTCAGCGCCCTCAATGGTGCCGCCCGTCGTTCCGCTTTTGACCTTTCCAGCCACGGTTCCGCCCACCCTGCCGGTTTTTTTTATCTGATTGTTAAGCAGGAACCCGGCTATTTTCTCAGCTTCCAGAGCGGAAACGCTCAGCTTGGGCATCGGGGGATAACCTTCGTTCACGGGCGTTTTACCAAGTTTCTGATAAATCACGCCAGGGTCGGAGGCCCAGCTTATAATATCTTCCTTATCATACCTGCTGCCTATCCCGTAAAGATCCGGACCGACAAACCTCCCCCTGCCTATTGTATGACACCTGGTGCAGTTTTTGTCTTCCAGCAGCTCCTTGCCTCTCAGTTCATCTGAATGGGAAGAACGTACGGACCCAGGTAAAGCAGATAGAAGTAAAGCAAACAAAGTCAGAGTTATGATCGTAAAGCTCTTTTTTATCATCGTTATTTTAAACTGCGGACTGAAGTAGCTGCAGGATGCTTTTAAGGCCGGACCCGTACCCCTTTTCCCACCCTGCCCGCTCCGCAGCTTCTAACTTTCAGTTTTCTTGATACTTTCTATCTGCTTTAATAACTCCGCCGCTTTTAAACTGTATTTGTTCTTGATCTCACTGTAGTCCTGGGAACTGAGCTTGCCAAGCTGATAATCAAGGTCTATGTCCAAGATCTCGCTGATCATCATATCCTTTTTTTCCTCCAGACCTAAAAGCTCATCTCTGGACGCATTATCTGACGACGCATCCCGCCCCGGCGCCGGTCCTCTAAGCAGCGGCATAATCACGTAAAGGGAAACTGCGACAGATATTATCAATATGACCAAAACGCTTATCATTTAACCACGTTCCTTATGAAAGTACTCGTTTTTTGAACCCGGGCATCATGGTCACGGCTGCGCCAAGCAGCACCACTATGCCCCCGGCCCATATCCAGCTTACCATTGGATTTATAAAAACCCTCAGTACAACGCTGTTCTGATCGTTAACGTCAGACAGTATAACGTACAGGTCATCGGTCAGAGTTGACCTCAGGGCCACTTCAGTTTCCTGGTTAATCTCTCTGTTCCCTTCGTATTTATAAACGTTCTTTTCAGGATAAAGCTCTCCAACCTTTTTGCTTCGGTGGGTCAAGGCAAGAACTGCCCTGGTGCCGCTTTTTGCGTCGTTATCGTAAGTTTCAAGCCCGACGAACTGCAGTCCATATTTTCCAACCTCTACTTTCTCTCCCGTACTGACGCTCACTCTCCTCTCTTTATTGAACGTTGATGAAGCGGTAACGCCTATTACGATAAGTACAACGCCAATGTGAACTATGTACCCTCCGTACCTTCTTTTGTTCTTAAAGAGCAGCATTGAAAATGCCTTAAGAACGTTCTCATTTCTGCTCATCCTGACGGAGGTCCCTTTAAAAAACTCAGTAACGACCGTGGCTGTAACAAAGCCGCATATACTGAACGAAAGCAGAGCAACCACTTCCCTGATATTCAGAGCAAATAACACGGCCGCCACTAAAGCCCCGGTCATAGCTGGTATGAGAAAGTTTTTCCGTAAGCTGCCTAAAGATGCCTTTCTCCACGGAACAAGGGGACCCACTCCCATTAAAAATATAAGAACAAGCCCTATGGGTACATTGACTTTATTAAAGTACGGCGGTCCCACAAGGATCTTCTCCCCTACAAGCGCCTCGGAGATTATAGGGAACACAGTTCCTATAAACACCGTGAAAGCTGCACCTAAAAACAGCAGATTATTGAATATGAACGCACTTTCCCGTGAAACGATAGAGTCAAACCTGTCCTCTTCCTCAAGGCTTTTCAGTCTGAAGGCAAAAGCCACAAACGAAAAAACAAGTACAAATGCTATAAAACAGAGGAACGGAAGCCCTATGTCGGACTGGGCAAAGGAGTGGACCGAGGATATTATTCCGCTTCTGGTGATAAAAGTTCCAAAAAGGGTCAGAAAGAACGTCACTATAAGCAGAATTAAATTCCACTTCTTCAGCATGCCCTTTCTTTCCTGGATCATGACCGAATGAAGAAAGGCCGTTGCGGAAAGCCAGGGCATAAAAGCCGCGTTCTCAACCGGGTCCCATGCCCAGTAACCTCCCCATCCAAGTTCAAGGTACGCCCACCTTGCTCCAAGTACCAGTCCAATACTGAGGAACGTCCAGGCAAACAGCATCCACCTTCTCGAATCCCTTATCCAGGTGTCGTCAAGTTTGCCGCTCAGCAGAGCGGCCATTCCGTAGGCGTAAGGAACCGTCAGTCCAACGTATCCCAGATAAAGGGTCACAGGGTGGATCGCCATATAGGCGTTCTGTAATATCGGATTGAGCCCCCTTCCCTCCCCGGGAGTAAAAGGAGCCTGCTGAAAAGGATTCTCCACAAAGGTGATCAGGTAAAGAAAAAAGGCAAGTATGGAAAAAAGCACCGCTGTAACGTAAGGATCAAAGAACGGACGCTTATTACCGGACCTGAAAACGGCTACCGCTGAGTAGATTGACAGAACAAAGCACCACAGAAGCAGCGAACCTGCCTGACCAGCCCAGAGCGCCGTAAATCTGTATATCACGGGCAGGTC
>CAZUNK010000035.1:0-1535 GCA_964622285.1 uncultured Spirochaetia bacterium | reverse complement strand
ATTTAATGCTGGAACCGATGCTTGATGAGGTTGTTCCTGAGCATGGAACGGACTTTGAAGTGCCGGTTATATTTATTCAGGGCAGTGAGGATAAACTGTCTCCGACCTCTATGGTTCGACAGTATTACGACTCTATCTCTGCCCCCGAAAAGAAAATAATTGTCCTGAATAATGCCGGACATTTGGCCATTCTTAGAAATCGAACTCTATTTCGAGATGCGCTTATGGATATCAAGCCTCTGTTATTAACAAAATAAAGGAAACTGGAAATTTTGAATTTACTGTATCTGGTTTCGAGAGGAAATGAACGAAATCCTGACTATTACATGTTGTTTAATAAGTACTCTGTTCTTACTTGAGACAACCATGCTTCAGAATAATGGTGTAATAGTTGAGGGTTAGGATTCTCGCCTGTGTTTTTTATCAGGTTTTCCAGAGAAACAATTTTGTCCTTCCAACCCATTATTAGTGCCGCTCTTAATGCTCCTCGGTCAGCGCAGCTTGTAATCCAATCATCCGTGCGACCATGTATGTGCGCGAATAAATCCCGTTCTCCCGCATCGAGGGCATCTGCATTTTCACACTCCAGCGCAAAGTTAATACGTTCAGCAATTGACACAGCATGGATCTTATGGATACCACTGTGGAGTGCTTTAGAGGATACTTCAACATAACCTGGCCGGAGTGGGTCGCCTGCAAGTGCTTCGTCATAGACCTTTTCAATGGTTTCAACTTGATAGATACCAGCAAGTGCATTCCAACAATTTACGCGAATGGACTCAATGATGATCATCGTATCCAGTAAAAGCACTTGTCTTTTTTGCACATTTATCGCCCTAAATCTCAAATGGGACCGATAGTCCGTAAGAAGTAAACAGTGCAGCAATATCATCTATAAGAAAGCCTAATAGTTCCGCAAGCCTGCGAATGGTCAGTTGACCCTTTTCAATTGCAGTATGTATTCTCACAACAAAAGCAAGGCAAAATAACCGTGGTTTACTTTGCTTGTTTTCAGGACGGCCGTTTGAGACTAATTTTTTATCGTCGATTCCTGTTAAGTCTTTTTGAGAAAACCAACCCAGGTTTACAATTCGCCACTTAACTGCCTGTGCCGTTACCATGAGTTTACTTGCTGCATCATTCAACCAGTCATGTACGTCTTTATTTTCAGATTTTTCCCAATGAGCACTTAAGGTTTCTTCAGGCATCAATAGTGTTGAAGAGAATATATTGGCGAGTTGTTCGACGCGTTTATGTTTTTTGTTTCCAGTAGAGTTGGAATCTGTGTATTCAGGGGGCATTTGTTCCCATGTAAGCAAGTGGAAACACTCATGGGCTAACGTGTAATTTCGTCTGCCTTCCAGTTCATTCCGATTGATCAAAATAGTATTCATTCCTGGTATCTGACAGGCAGCACCGGAAATTTCGTTTGGACAATCTACATAAAGAACTAACGAATTGAGGTTTTTGAAAATGGCATCCTCTAATTTAAGGGCGGGAATTTCACCAAGTTTCCATTCTTTCGCCAGAGACTC
>CAZUNK010000034.1:0-4055 GCA_964622285.1 uncultured Spirochaetia bacterium | reverse complement strand
AGAAGTTCCTCAAAAACGAACCTGTTTATACCTGCAAGTCCCTGAACGTTGTAACCTCCTTCAAGTACCAGCGCCAACCTTCCCTTTGAATGCTTTTCCGCGGCGTTTATCACGAACCTTGTAAGCTGCGCGAAACCTCTTTCAGTTATCTGCATTCCGCCCAGCGGATCAATGTAATAAGCGTCAAATCCGGCAGATACAAGAATAAAGTCGGGTTTGAACTGTTCAATAACGGGGGACATTAAAACGCTGAGCAGATGATTGTAATCGTTATCGTTCAACCTCGGCGGCACCGGGATGTTCACCGTATAACCCTCGCCGTCTTCGCTGCCGACCTCATCTAAGCTCCCCGTGCCCGGGTAAAACGGGAACTGATGTATGGACGCAAACAGGACGTTGGGATCTTTATAGAATATATGCTGAGTGCCGTTTCCGTGATGCACATCCCAGTCAAATATCAGGACCTTCTTCACTCCTTGTGAAAGCAGGTGCGCTGCTGCAACCGCCACATGATTAAAAAAGCAAAAGCCCATCGCCCTGTCTGCCTCGGCGTGATGTCCCGGGGGACGAGGCAAAGCAAAGACAATGTCCAGCTCATTATCCAGTATTTTATTAAGTCCTGATATCAACCCCCCGGAACCTCGAAGCGCAGCGTCGTAGGTATGTGGGTTAGAGGAGGTATCCTGATCAAACCTGTGCATTTTGACCCCTTTGGTCTGTCTCACCGTTTCGTAGTAAGGCTTTGAGTGTGCCCTAAGTATCTGCTCTTCAGTTGCATCTACCGGGCTTATGATCTTCAGATTTGATATGATGTCCGTTTCGTCAAGCATAGTGTATATAGACTCAAGCCGCTCAGGACATTCAGGATGCTGAGGTCCGTTCACGTGTTTTAAGAACAGCTCATCTTTTACAATTCCCACTCGTTTCATCTTTCTTTTTTCAGATCAGGCTGTTTCTGCGCCGCAGGTTTCGTTACTCAGGTATTCTTTGATCAGCCCTATAAGATAAATGGAACCAGTAATGCATGCCGGCTCATTTAAACTTTTAATATACCTATAAGCTCTTTGATAGTCACTGATTATTTTGGTATTTTCAACGAGGGGTTTAGCCACCTTGTAAAGCATCCCGGAGTCCGCACCTCTTTCCCCCGGTATTGTCGTTACAACGATCCCGGCGGCTTTCTGCGAGATGATCTCAATAAATTCTTTATGATCCTTATCCTTTGACATTCCCAGAAGAAAAACGCATTTCTGATCAGGTAAAAATTCATTAAGTGTGTTTATAAGCGCATCTGCAGACCCAACGTTGTGAGCACAGTCCAGTATTACAGCAGGCTGGGCATTGATCATTTCAAATCTCCCCCTCAACTCAACTGACCTCAGGGGCTTATAGATGCTTTCAAAATCTATTTTCATGCTGCATTTTGCATCAAGCAGTTCTGCCCCGGCCAGTGCTATTGCCGAATTGTTCATCTGGTGATCTCCTGCAAGGTTAGAGCTCAGATCCCTTATACTGTTATAGATCCCTGTATAACTGAATTTTTTTCCCTCTGTTTTTTCATAGTTAAAATCCTTACCGATCACGAACAGGTCAGAACCAGTTTTCGCTGCTTTATCAATTATTATCTTGTTTTCCTCTCCCGTAACCCCTGATACTGCGGGGACGTTCTTTTTTATTATCTCAGCCTTCTCTCCTGCAATGAGTTCAGTGGTGGGACCAAGGTGCCTTGTGTGATCAACTGATATACTTGTGATAATTGATACAAGGGGAGCAAGGATGTTCGTTGCGTCCCATCTTCCACCCATTCCAACCTCCAGGACGCCTATATCAATTTTCTGGTTTTTAAAGTGCACAAAAGCGGCTGCGGTAACCAGTTCAAAGTAGCTGAGTCTGACGTCAGTTTCTTCACATGCCTTAAAAACGGTTTTCAGTGCTTTGTTGAGCTTTTTTTCGTCAATGTCCCTGTTGTTGATTTTTATTCTTTCGGTGACGGAGATAAGGTGAGGGGAGGTGTACAGGCCCGTTTTATATCCGTTATGGATCAGTATACTGGACAGTATTGAAGCCACCGAGCCTTTGCCGTTTGTGCCCGCTATAAGAACATATCCGATCCTGTTCTGAGGTTTTTCGAGATGGTTAAGGACTTTCGTTATTCTTTTAAGGCCGGGCTTAATGTCAAAAAATCCGATTGAGCTAAGCCTGTTAACGTAGGAGTACATAGGTTGATATTATAATTAACGAAAATTATATTCTTTAATCATTTCTCTGAGCTTTTTTATTATCACTTCCCGGAATAAAATCAGTTAAAGTATATTACTGCTAAAATTCGTTTAAAGAATATATGTGACGCTTATGGAGCCTGTGGTTCAAAGTACCTGGAGATGCTTACGTATTGTGAGTAGCCGCTTCAAGAATCACGCACAGGACTTGACATAGATGGAGCATGTAGTATAAAAATTTCTACCGATACTTATGAAAAAGTATTATGCCAATAAAGTCAATGGGACCACCGACGAAAGTTCTTGTTCCTCCCTCTGCACAAAAACCATTGTGTGCTTATTGGCTTGATTATGTATAATTCCTCTACGTTATGAAAGTTGAAAAGGTTACATCAAACAATTTAAGCAAGATTGTTGATAGTATAGAAGAAGGATATATACAGTTTAATTCCAAACAGGTCCAGGCAACTGAAAAGATCGTCAAGGACGTTTTGAAGGACGGAGACGAAGCTCTTTTCAGGTACACGAAAAAATTTGATGGTTTTGAAGTCAATTCAAAGAACTTAGTTGTCACAAAAGACGAAATCAAGGATGCTCTGGAGCGTGTTCCTAAGGGGATATTAGAGAGCCTGCAGACAGTTGCAAAAAGAATAGAGAAATATCAGAACAGGTTACTGCCAAAGCCGTGTTCCTTTAAGGATGAGTTTGGAAATGAGCTTGGTTGGGAGGTCAGGACTATTGACAGGGTGGGCATATACGTTCCCGGAGGCACAGCATCCTACCCATCCACCGTCCTTATGACTGCAATTCCTGCAAGGGTTGCGGGAGTGAGCGATATTTCCATTGTTACCCCCTGCCATGATGGAGTGATCAATCCTGCAGTTCTGGCAGCTGCGTCAATTTGTGGCGTGGACAGAATATACAAAGTAGGCGGGGCACAGGCGGTCGCGGCCCTTGCTTACGGAACTGACCTTGTGGCCAAGGTTGATAAGATAGTTGGTCCTGGAAACATATATGTGACCATTGCCAAAAAGATAGTTTACGGCACCGTGGACATAGACAGCCTGGCTGGACCAAGCGAAGTGCTGGTAATTGCTGATGGTTCATGTCCGGCGTCCTGGGTTGCAGCTGACCTGCTTGCTCAGGCTGAACATGATGAAATGTCAGTGCCCACCCTGATAACGACCTCAAACAAATTTGCAAACGGGGTCAAAAAAGATCTGTGCGCGCAGCTGAGTAAACTTCAAAGAGCAAAGATCGCCAAGAAGTCAATTATGAAGAACGGCAGGATATACATTGTGAAAAATCTTGACCTTGCGGCTTTAATCTCAAACAAGATCGCCCCTGAGCACCTGGAACTGTGCGTTAAAGCACCGAAAAAACTTCTCAGGAAAATAGCTCACGCCGGAGCGATATTCGTAGGGGCGATGTCATCGGAGTCTTTTGGTGATTATGTATCAGGACCAAGCCACGTGCTTCCCACTGGAGGTGCCTCCAGATTTTCCTCTCCTCTGAGCGTTTATGATTTTGTCACTTTGCCCAGCGTGATCTGCATGTCCAAGAAAGGATTCAAAGAACTGTCCAACTCAGTGATCAATTTAGCTTATTCAGAAGGTCTTGAGGCACACGCGCTTTCGGTAAAGGTCAGGATCTGATCGGTATCGGCAGGGAAAGATGACCGATATTAACGGTACTTACACAGAAAGGTTGTGCAGCGGTTTTAAAAAGATCAGACCGTATTCAACGCCGGAGATTGAATGTGAGATCAAACTGGACGGCAATGAAAGCCCTTTTGATATAATTCCGGCTATCAGGGATGAAATACTCAGTAATATC
>CAZUNK010000033.1:0-6372 GCA_964622285.1 uncultured Spirochaetia bacterium | reverse complement strand
AGCGGACACAGGGAATTTTACAGTGAGAACATGTTTTCTCCAATGGAGACGGGAAATTTAAAATATCAGATAAAGCCGATGAACTGTCCGTTTCATATAATGATCTATAAAAGCAAAGTAAGAAGCTATCGTGATCTGCCTTTAAGATGGGGAGAGATCGGAACCGTTTACAGGTACGAGAAGTCCGGAGTTCTTCATGGTCTGCTTCGAATACGCGGATTTTCCCAGGATGATGCACATATATTCTGTACCCCAGGTCAGCTTAAAGACGAGGTCGTGGGCGTTATGAACTTAACGATCAGTTTTCTGAAAACCTTTGGGTTCAGCGATTATGAAATTTATCTGTCTACAAGCCCGAAAAAGTTCATAGGGACCAGGGAAGACTGGAGGGAATCAACTGATGCAATCGCAGAAGCTCTGGAATCCCTGAATCTGGATTACGAGATCGATGAAGGGGGAGGGGCGTTTTATGGACCCAAGATAGATCTTAAAATCAAAGACGTTCTTGGCAGGTCTTGGCAATGTTCAACGGTTCAAGTAGACTTCAACCTTCCGAAAAGGTTTGATATGAGCTACGTTGGGGATGATAACGCCAGGCATGCTCCTATAATGATCCACAGAGCGGTTTTCGGGTCCATTGAAAGGTTTTTTGGAATACTTATTGAGCATTTTGGCGGGGCGTTTCCATTCTGGCTGAACCCTGAGCAGGTCAGAGTTGCAACTGTAGCTGAAGAGCATAATACTTATGCTGAAAGCGTTTATAATGAACTGAAGGCTTTGAATTTCAGAGTGGAAAGAGATTTCAGGAATGAAAAGCTTGGATATAAGGTTAGAGAAGCACAGAACATGAAAGTTCCCTACACGCTGATCATAGGTTCTGAAGAAGTTAAGTCCAAGACCGTGTCTCCAAGAATGCATGGAGGAAGGCAGCTGGATTCCATGGGACTTGATGAGTTCGTTGAAATAATAAAAAAAGAAAACCAGGTAAAATTATCGTGAGACAGGAAAAGGGGTCAGAGATGGGTTTTAGTGCCGCTGCGGTTGTGGCTTGCCCATGAAAGAAAATGTGATATAGTTTGCTGAAATCAAAAAGTATTGTTTGGAGGAATTCATGAAAAGAACTATTATTTTATTATTAATGCTTACTTCGTTTTTTGCCGTTTCATGCGGTAATGGAGATGGGGATGGAGACGGCGAGAGACAGGTACTGATCTTTCATCCCAACCAGACTTTAAACGGAACGGACACAACGGATTTAAGGGACAGTACGGGTGTACGTATATTCTACGAATTGATGAACTCTGTAGCTTTAAGTAATTCAGGCTGGGCTACTTACAGATGGGAATCTTCAAACACTGATGCAGATCCAAGGGATTGTAACGATGCGTACAAGGTCTCATATGTACAAAGAGTTGCGGACAACCGTTTTGTGGCAGCGGGAATATGTCTTGATTCCGGAAATCAAGCTGCAGCAGCAGGTGACAGAATTGAGAGGCTGCGAGGTTTAGTTGACCGTGTTACTACAGATGTGAATAATCTTGGTGGTACGGAGATGGAAAATCATGAAAGTATCAGGCATGGGGGCGCTATCTGTAAGATGTATGCAACTAATGCGCTGGGGAGCTTAACCCCTCCTGTTAATAACGAGATGGGCGAGATCTATATATTTACCGGCGAACTGGGTGATAGTTCCCTTGAACTTACGTGCCATCCAAATGCAGATCTTGTAGACACAGATACCTACTTGCTTGAAGAGGATAGCGGAAGACAGTTTATAAAAGAGACGGTGGATGAACTGAACTCAATGTCCAGGACCGACCAGAGTCTGATATCAAGCGGCGTCTGGAACGCCTACAGGTTTCCGAAGTTTGAACAGCCTGACACTTTAGCTGATCCGCCGAAGCTCAGTTATTTCAGGAGATCTGATGATGGACGGTATCTTATAGGGTCGGGGATATATCTGGATAGAAACAATCCCAATGCCATGGACGACGACAGACTTGAGCGGGTCAGAACCAGGGTAAGCAAGGCGGCTGGACTGCTGAGAGACAAAGAAGGAAGTGAATTGACAGAGGTGTTTAGCTCAGGTGACTTCACAAGAATACCTACTGATGACCCATCAGACCCACAGGCATACATTTTTGTCTGGGAAAATCGTTAATTATGGTATTATTTCTGGACATGATTTCCTTTATTAATATGGTGGATATTGTTGGAGGTAAAGTAGTATAGCAAGATATAGGGGTAATTATCAGTCTAATAGACCTCCTGAAACCAGAGTTAATTCAAGGATCAGGGTGCCGGAAGTAAGGCTTATAGACGTTGATGGATCGCAGCTGGGCATCATAAATACTCATGATGCTCTGGAGAAAGCCAGGGAAAGTGGGGTTGACCTGGTGGAGGTGGCTGCCGGCGCAAACCCGCCGGTTTGCAGATTGATGGATTATGGAAAGTATAAGTATGAACTGAAGAAGAACCAGTCATCAAAAAAACAGAAGACCCAGACTATCAAAGAGATCAAAATGAGGCCCAACATAGGTATTGGAGATCTGAATGTAAAGTTAAAACGTATGAAGGAGTTTCTTAATAGTGGTCATAAGACAAGGATCAGAGTATTTTTCAAAGCCAGAGAGATATTTCATGCTGAAATCGGATGGCAACTGGTTGAAAAAATACACGAGGAGCTCAAGGAAATTTCAACTATTGAACTTGAACCGAAATTAGAAGGAAGAAATCTGATAATGGTGTTGTCCCCGGCGAGGAAAAATTGAGGTGAAGTATGGCAAAAGTGAAAATGAAGACCAACAGAAGCGCAGCTAAAAGGTTTACGTACAACGCAGGTGGTAAAATAAAGAGAAACAGAGGTGGAGGCAGCCACCTGAACGTTAAAAAGAGCGCGAAGAGAAAAAGGAGACTGAACGAAAAAGTCTATCTGGAGGGCAGCGGTGCGGTCAGAATAAAAAGTTACGTGCCCTGCGTGTAAGAGCGGAGTCTATATATGAGAGTAAAAAAAAGCGTTGCATCAAGAAAGAGAAGGAAAAGGGTACTTAAACTTGCCAAAGGATACTGGGGGCGAAGAAAAAACAATCTCCGCAGAGCAAAGGAAACCTTAAGAAGGGCGTTTGCCTATGCTTACAGGGACAGAAGACGGAGAAAGAGGGATTTCAGAAAACTCTGGATAATAAGGATCAACGCGGCCGTCAGGCCTTTTGGTCTGTCTTACAGCAGGTTCATTAACGCTTTAAAGAAGTCAAAGATCGAACTTGACAGAAAGTCATTATCGGAAATGGCCATAAGGGACCCTGAGGCGTTCAAAAGCGTGGTTGAAGTTGCAAAAACGAACGTCAGCTAAATGATCTCATCACTGAATTCGTGTGGATCTTCAGCAAGTGGACACTTGTCGCAACTGGCTCTTTTTCCACAGTGCTCCTTTCCCACCTTTACAATAAGTGCATGGTATTCATTAAAGACAGCGGGGTCTTCTTCAAGGCTGTCCATGAACATCTCCTGCATTTCCTCATAAGAACAGTCCATGGGCAGAAGTCCGTGCCTGTGAAATATTCTGTAGGTGTATTTATCAACTACAAAAACTGGTTTGTTTAAGGCGTACAGCAGGATTGTGTCAACTGTTTCGGGACCCAGGCCGTTTATTGAAAGCAGCTTTGACCTGAGCTCATCCTTATCAGCAAGCGCCATATTTTCCGTCTTACCGTCAAATTCCTGATTGATGAAGTTTACGATGCTTTTCAGTCTGAACGCCTTTTGATTGTAATATCCCGAAGGTTTTATCAGCTGAACCAGTTCTTCGGTGGGCATATCAGAGAGATTTTTTTCATTTAATACCATGTGGGACTTCAGGTTTCTGATGGCAAACTCAGCATTTTTCCACGCGGTATTTTGAGTCAGAATTGCTCCAACCACGCATTCAAAGGGATCGTCTGCGGGCCACCAGCTCTGCGGCCCGTAATGCTTGAAAAGGTACTCGAATATATTTTGTATTCTGTTCAAAATAAACCCGTTTTCTCATACCGTGGTTCAGTAGAATCCTCAGAAGTCAAAGTGGTAGAATATATCCGCCCCCGTGTTATTGCCTCCGATGATGCTGTTGAGCAGAAAAGAATCATTAATGTCGTACTCTATTTTTATTTTATTCTGAAGGCTGGCTGTTGGGTCAGTAGCTCCTGACAGATTGCGTTCATATCCCAGATACAATCTATCATTCACGAAAGAACCGACTGTAACCTGTGGCTGGGAAAATCCTGTCTGTTTGCTGCTCTGAATACTGACCACGTGCAGGTCCAGTCCCAGCTGCGGCAGGATAAGTTCTGCAAACTCCTCCATAGCTATACTGGATGCGATCTCCTGAGAGAGATGTCTCTGATTGGAGCCCAGCCTTACGCTTGAACTTCCAAAGATCAGATACGATACAATATCCTCCTTGTTCATAGGAGGTGAGCTGGACAGATTGACCTTCAGGTCCTCAGCTTCTCCAACTATATTGATCAAGATGTCCTTATCTTTAATTTGATACTGAGCGGATAAATTAACCTGCGGGTTGAGTTCCCTGATGGATGGAAAATTTATAAACCCTTTTTTTATGCTGAACAGTCTGCCAAAAGCCGTATAGTTGCCCTTCTTGGTGTCAACGGTTCCGGATATAACGTGACCATCTCCAAATTCCTTGTTAATTCTTAAAGCTCCTTTGAGCGCCACCCTGGCATTTCTCTGAGAGAGCCACGTATTGTCCGGTATATTAAGTTCAAGATCGGCTGCAACGTTGTCTCTGTAGTAGTTTCCGTTCTGTTTGATGGTTTCATATTCCGTTATATTAGCGTCCACAAACGTTATATCGCTGTAAACCTGCTCTTCCCGCTGATTTTTCATCTCAATATTAAAGTCGTTCAGTTTTAATTTGCCCTGCAGGCTGATTTTTGACTTTTCACCCTTCAGAGCAACTGCGCCGTCTAAATTTGTCTCAAAAAGGCTGTGACTGAGATAAAGTTTTTTCAGGCTGATGTCCGTTTGGTACGTAAAGTCGTCCAGGTTCGCCAGCGCCGATATTTCAGCTTTACCCGCGTCTGAGGTAAGGGTGGTTCTTGAAAGAACCGCGCGGTTGTTTTTAAATTCCATTGAGGCGTTTTTCAGATTGATAGCATTTTTTAAAGGCGGGATCAGTATACTGAAATCATCAAGCTCTGAAGTACCGTTTAACCTGGGAGTGAGAACGGACCCCGTTACGAGAAGATCGGCTGTAAGGTTTCCGGCTAACTTTTTTATTTCCGGCTTCAGCAGACGCAGGGGGTAGGTATTGATCTTATTGAGTTTCATTTTAAGGTCCAGTCTTGATCCCATAAGTTTGCTCAGCTCATAAAAGTTGATCGGGGACTGGACAGTGCCGCTCATTACAGAGAGACGACCATCCTGGTCCGTGTTTCTCAGATCAAACTCAGTTTTATTTTTTGACCCTTTGATCTTTATTACAGGGGAGAATCCTCCCTGCTCGTTGATCGTGAGGTTTTCTGAGCTGCCGGTCAGTGATACCATGGGACTGCTCAGTGGTCCGTTCAGATCAAGGTCCAGGTCTGCGTATCCCTGTATATCAAGGTCGTTTGGTAAAATCCTGGATATGGCAGAGAGGTTCAGATTTTCTGTTCTGATCAGCAGCCTGGACCGTTTGCTGCCGTTGTAGTTAAGGTAACCGTCTGCGTATATCCCGCTTTTTCCATTTTTCAGCATCAGGGAATCAATATGGACCCTGCCTGGATCAAGAGATATTGTTGATTTTTCTACGTTGGATAACAGCTGCTCGCCTAAATTCAGGTCCAAAGTTTCAATTTCTATTTTTTTCCTGCTGTCTGCAAAGTTATAAACAACAAAATCAGAGAGCAGCCTTTCGGTATTGCTGAACTTACCGTTCAGACTGACCTTTATGTTCTGGTTGAACGTCTTTGCGGTAAGTCTGAGGTTTTTTAAATCTATATTGTTGTATCTGATCCCGTAAAGGTCTGAATCTATATCAAAGTTCCGCTCTTTGCTTTTCCGCAGTTCAGTAGAGAGACTGATACTGCCTTCTTTAACAAACAGTTTGTTATTGTATATCATCCTTGTTACATCTGCGTTTATGTTCACCTCTGGGTTGTGCACGGTGCCCGTTAGATTGCCGCTTAGTTTTATAGCACCACCGGTTTTGACCTTTTTGTAATAAAAGTTCACAAAAGAGGTATCTTCCGAGGAGGCACTGAAAAACAAATCAATTTTTTTATCCAGATTGCCTGCACCGTTTATTTTAAAGGAAAAGTAATTTGAAGAGACGTCCAGGAGCAGTTTTTTCAGGTTCCGTCCGTCGTAAACTGAGTCTATGCTGCCTCTGAT
>CAZUNK010000032.1:0-4245 GCA_964622285.1 uncultured Spirochaetia bacterium | reverse complement strand
GGCACCTTTTACGTAAAACCGCTTTTTATAAAGGCCTAGGGCTTTTCTGACTAGAAGTTCAAATGAAGCGTTCGCTCCCTCAAACTCGTAGCCGGTGTTTTCCAGTTTTTTAAGCTCCTGCAGTATCGTGTTGATCCTCTTGTCCTGGGGATCAATTTCAATTCCAAGTTCTTTCGCCTTATAGATTATATTACTTCTTCCCGACAGGTCAGAGATCAGCACCCGTCTGTGATTGCCAACGGATTCAGGACTTACGTGCTCGTAAGTATCGGAATTTTTCATAACGGCGCTCACGTGAATGCCTCCTTTATGAGCAAATGCGCTTTCCCCGACGAAGGCAAGTTTTTTCAGTGGAGTGAGGTTGGTCAGTTCATGAATGAAATGAGAAACGCCGTAAAGTTTTTTTAAATTTTCGTCAGACAAACATTTAATTCCCATCTTTATCTGAAGGTCAGGAATAATTGAGCAGAGATTGGCGTTGCCGCATCTTTCTCCGTAGCCGTTCATGGTGCCCTGAACCTGTGACGCGCCTTCCCTCACTGCATAAAGAGAATTTGCAGCTCCCACTTCACTGTCGTTGTGCGTGTGTATTCCAAGAACGGGATCATCAAGTTTTTTATTCACCTCTCTGATCGTTTCCTCTATTTCCCACGGCAGAGAACCTCCGTTCGTATCACATAGAACCAGAGTATCCACCCCCGCGTCAAGCGCCGTTTTCAATACCGAGAGAGAGTATTCTCCGTTCATTTTGTAGCCGTCAAAGAAATGCTCTGCATCAAAGAAAACCTTGTCAACTCTCCGCTTCAGGTACTCAATGGAGTCGTAGACCAGCTCCAGGTTTTTCTCCAGCTCTATCTTCAGCGCCTCGGTAACCTGAAAATCCCAGCTTTTGCCGACGATCGTTACAACGGGCGTTTCAGACCGCAGTAGCGCCTTTATGTTCTCATCGTCCTCACAGGGTTTGCTCGCTCTTCTCGTGCTGCCGAACGCTGCTATCTTTGAATTTTTCAGCTTGAGCTTCTTTGCCTCCTCAAAGTACCCCTCATCTCTTTCATTTGACCCCGGCCAGCCGCCTTCAATGTAGTGAATTCCCATGTCATCCAGCTTTTCCGAGATGCGGAGTTTGTCATGAATGGAAAAAGAGATGTCCTCTCCCTGGGTTCCGTCGCGCAGGGTAACGTCGTATATTTCTACTGATCTGTCGTTCATATTACTTATCCAAGCTCAAAAGACTCATGAAGAGCCCTTACCGCCAGCTCCGTGTATTTCTCTTCTATAACGCATGATATTTTAATTTCTGAAGTACTTATCATCATTATATTAATACCTTCTTTTGCAAAAGTGTTAAACATCTGCTTAGCCACGCCCGAGTGGGTTTTCATACCAACCCCCACTATTGAGACCTTGGAGATCTTATCCTCATAGGTAACGCCGCTGGCGCTGAGCTCCTTTGCAGCGGTTTTTGTAACCTCTATTGATTTTTTAAAATCGGCGGTCGGAACGGTAAACGTCATGTCCGTCAGGTTATTATTACTTATGTTCTGAACTATCATATCAACGCTGATCCCCCTGTCCGCCAGCGGCGAAAAAAGCCGGGCGGCTATTCCGGGTTGATCAGGCACCTGAACGACGGTTATCTTTGCCTGATTTTTATCGTAGGTCACCCCTGACACTACCACGTTTTCCATTGAATCCATTGATTCTTCCTCCTTGACCACCCACGTGCCCTCTCTGCCGGGACTTGCCGTTGGTCTTACGTGAAGCTTTACCTCGTATTTTTTGGCAAACTCCACGGCGCGCGCCTGAAGCACCTTTGATCCCAGGCTTGCCATCTCAAGCATCTCCTCGTAAGAGATCCTGTTTATCTTTCTGGCGTTCTTGCAGACCAGAGGGTCCGCTGTAAACACCCCCTCAACGTCATCCTTGTAAAGTTCGCAGGCGTCCGCGCCGAGAACCGTGGAAAGCGCCACCGCGGTCAGGTCCGAGCCACCTCTTCCAAGCGTTGTAACGTTGCCTTCCTCATCAACTCCCTGAAACCCGGATACCACGACCACTTTACCATCTGATAATGCTTTTTTCACGTTCGCGGCGTCTATATTTCTGATCCTTGCCCTTGAGTAGGCGCTGTCGGTAAGGATCTTTACCTGATGTCCCTGGTAGGAAACCGCTTCACAACTCCTGGATTTGAGCGCCATCGTAAGAAGCCCCGAAGTTACCTGCTCGCCGCTTGACGTTATTACGTCAAGTTCCCTCTCCTCCGGAGGGTCCATTATGGACGAGGCAAGTTTAACCAGGCGGTCAGTTTCTCCGGACATGGCGGAAACCACCGCAACCACGCTGTTATCCTTCTCCTTAGTACTGATTATTATATCTGCAACCTGCTGAATTTTATCTAGGTTTGCAACGCTTGTTCCACCGTATTTTTGAACAACGAGAGCCATTTTTCACTACCTGTAAATTTCAGTATTCGCCTGTTTAAGCTGCCTTCTTCCCTGCTTTCATAATCTGAGATCTCTATTATAACCGCGCTGTCGGGTAATTCATCAGGGATTTTATCCGCCCACTCAACCGCGCAGACCCCTCCGGAGAACGCATAGTCCGTGTATCCTATGGAATCAAGGTCATCCGCGCCCGATATTCTGTACAGATCAAAGTGGTACAGGGGGGACGTGCCCTCGTAGACGTTCATAAAAACGAACGTCGGGCTGCTGGGATCTTCCTCAATCTTCAGTCCTTTTGCAATTCCTTTGACCAGCACGGTCTTGCCGGCTCCCAGGCTGCCTATCAGGGCAAACACGTCCCCGCTACGGGCCACCTCTCCTATGACTTTACCAATTGCAAGGGTCTTATCAGGGCTTTCGGACAAAAGAGTGTATTCTTTCATATCCCGCGTTTTAGTAAACAGTTTCAAAAAATGGTTCTTTGTCCTGCGTCTGGACCTGCCTCAGAGCCATAGGCAGCGAGTCAGCCACGTCGGTTGCGGTTATTCCCGAGGGGCCTTTTTCCCTGGATGCAATATCCCCGGAAAGTCCGTGAACGAAGGTGCCAAGAACACAGGCCTGAAGCGGACTGTACTTCTGAGATATAAGCCCCGATATTACGCCGGTAAGAACGTCTCCCATGCCGCCTGAAGACATTCCGGGGTTTCCCGTTGGATTTATAAAAACCTGCCCGTCCGGCGTGGCAACGACTGACCTTGCTCCCTTCAGAACGACGTAGCACCTATGAGAAACGGCAAACCTTTCAGCGTGCTCCGCTCTGCTCTGCTGAATTTCTCCCGTGGCCTTACCAACCAGCCTTGCCATCTCACCGGGATGAGGGGTCAGTATAACGGGGACTTTCAGTTTCTTCAGCAGCCCCCTGTTCTCCGCGATAATGTTAACCGCGTCAGCGTCCGCAACGATCGGCACGCGGGATTTTTTCAGTATTTTCAGTAAAAATTTTTCAGTATCCTTGTTTACCGACATGCCGGGCCCAACCGCAAGGGACGTTTTTGAGCTAAGCGCCGAGGCAGCCTGACTTAGTGAGCTCTCGGATAAAAACCCCCTGCCTTCGTCTTTAAAACTAAGCGACATTGCCTCGGTGAGCTTTTCATCCACGGACCCTGAAATGGACCCGGGCACCCCAACCGTTACCAGCCCTGACCCTGAACGCACTGACGCATGAGCGCACAGAGCGGCGGCACCCGTCTTGCCCGAGGAGCCGGCAATGATCAGAGTATGTCCGTAGCTTCCTTTATGAGTATCAGCGGGCCTTTTCTTTATAACCGACCTGCATTTTTCAAACGTTATCAGCTCGCGGGAAACTTTATCTTCAAGCGCTTTTGGCGTGGATATGCCGGCAACGTATATCTTTCCGCAGTAGTCAAGCCCCGGGTAGATGGATATTCCAAGCTTTGGAAACACGAAAGTCACGGTGACGTCCGCGGTAACCGCGGCACCCAGGGGAGTTCCCTTATTGGCGTCAATCCCCGAAGGCAGATCAACTGCGACCTTCGGAGCTTCAAGGGAGTTTATAGCCTCTATTATTTTTCTGTAGGGGCCTTTGATCTCTCTTTTAAGACCTGTGCCGAAAATTGAATCAATCACAAGCTCACTTTCCTGATAGTTTGAAAAATCGCTCCTCAGCCTTTTAACGTCTTTTGATATTTTAGAAAGCGTATCAAGATTTATTCCGGCGCTGCCGCTGTATTCATTTTTATTTTTTAACAGGTAGGTCGTTACCTTTTTGCCCGCGCTGATAAGA
>CAZUNK010000031.1:0-3597 GCA_964622285.1 uncultured Spirochaetia bacterium | reverse complement strand
GTGGGAAGTCTGCAGCCACTTCTACGGAAAACGTTATTGTATCAGTGTCCCCGTCTGCATCCTGAACTATATAGGTCAAGTCCATGGAGGAAAGTGCCGCTGAAGGTGTCCCCGTAAGCATCTGTGTGCTGGTATCAAATTCAAGCCCGGCAGGTAATGGGGATAAACTGTAAGTTAACGGCACGTTCCCGCTACTTGCCTGAGGCAACTGTAACGGGGTTATAGTTCTTCCCTGGATATAGCTTTGAGGAAGTACTTCATCTGTAAAGGATGGAGAGGATGAAGGAGCACTCGTTCCTTTCTCCGTACCATCACACGCCGCAAAAAAGACGCACAGCACAATTCCTAAAAACAGTCCCCAAAATTCTCCTTTAATAATTATGTTATTATTTATTTTCATATACCAGATACTCACCATCTGCTAAATTTAAATCTATTTTACCCCTACCCCTTCAGTATTGTCAAGTTTGATAAATCCAGTACGGTCAATACGCTTAAAGTATGGAACTGAGAGGACCAAGCCCGGTGCAAGTTTCAACTTACCTTTTAATTCTGGGCAATATCGGATATATTTTCAGAATTGCATTGTCGGTAGATTTATAACCATGACTGAGAAAAATCAATCCGATATAATTGAGACCTTTCCAAACAAAAATCAAGGCAGAGAATATGAAATTGATATAAGCTGTCCGGAGTTCTCGTGCGTTTGTCCAAAGACGGGACAACCTGATTTTGCAACAATAAACATTAAGTACGTCCCGGACAAACTCTGCATAGAGCTTAAATCCCTTAAACTTTACATGTTTTCATACAGGAACATTGGGGAGTTTCACGAACACGTAACAAACAAGATCCTGGACGACATTGTAAAAGCGTCCAATCCCCTGAGAGTTGAAGTGATTGGAGATTTTAACGTCCGAGGTGGGATCAAGACCATAGTCAGAACAAAATATGAAAGGTAAGAAAACCTCTTTAAAAGTTCAGATAGCCATCTCCTCAGTCATTATTCTGGTCATCTTGCTTATTGCTGCCGCAGCTCCCCTTATAGCACCCTATGAACAGGATGAAACGAATTTTTCAGTCATGCTGCAGTCCCCAAGCTGGGACTATATAATGGGCACTGATCAGGAGGGAAGGGATATGCTGAGCCGTATAATTTACGGGTCTCGGGTGTCAATGATCGTTGCCCTTGCAACTGCTCTTATAGCTTTGATAGTTGGCACTGCTTACGGTGCCGTGTCAGGGTATATAGGAGGAAAGACGGATGAGTTTTTAATGAGAATAGTTGAGGTGTTTTATTCACTGCCGGACATTCTGGTAATAGTACTTCTGACTTTAATAATTGGAAGGGGAATACTGGGGATCGTCATTGCGCTTGGCTTTACCTCCTGGATGAGAGTGGCAAGGATAGTAAGGGGCGGGGTGATCCAGGTCAAGTCGTATGAATACGTTGAATCGGCACGCGCACTGGGAGCACAGCCGATTGCAATATTCTTCAGGCACGTTCTGCCAAATATACTCGGGTCAATAATCGTTACTATTACGTTTGCAATACCTTACGCCATACTTGCAGAATCAACTCTCAGCTTTCTTGGACTTGGCATTGCCCCACCGGATTCAAGCTGGGGAACCCTGGCAAGTACCGGCTGGCAGGGAATACGAACGTTTCCTCACCTGATACTGTTTCCAAGTCTGGCGATCTTTATAACCACTTTTTCGTTTAACTTACTGGGTGAAGGGTTAAGGGATCTGATAGATGTAGATACGAACAGGGTAAGCGTGTAGGGAAAGAATATTAAGTTTTAGCAGAAAGGAAGACATAGCAACTCAACCCAGTATAAAAAACATAAAAAAAGCCCCCATGCGAGGGCTTTAGGTACCTTGAAAGGTTTTCCTGCGAAACATTTGCTTCTTGTTATGAATAGCAAAAATTTGGCAGGTCTCAGTCAGTTACAATATGTTATAATGTTAACTGAACTAATACACATTTGTCAAATCTTTCTAAGGGAGAAAGTAAAAATTGGGGAAAAATAAGTTGAACGAGTATTCAATCGGCATTGACATGGGAACAAACTCCATCGGATGGAGCGTCATTGAGGAACAAAATGGTGAACCTAAAGAGTTAATTGACTGCGGGAGTCGTATATTCCTCCGCTCGGTTGAAGATAAAACCCCTACACCAAAAAATCAGAAGCGTCGCAATATGCGTCTTGGCAGAAGAGTTATACAAAGACGTCACAGACGTAAAATGCGTTTGAGAAATTACCTTATAAACAAAGGATTTTTACCCGTAACTTTTAAAAATAACCTTGCCCCTGAAGTTGAATTTAATGAACTTGGGAATCCATACGAGCTAAGAGCAAAAGCATTAGACAAAAAGCTAACACCTTACGAATTTGGTCGGGTGGTAATGCACCTGGGTACACGTCGTGGATTTCTCAGCAATCGCAAAACAGGATTCGGGGATTTACGAGAAGACTCCGAAGTACAGGAACTTCTTGAAATAGAAGATAAAAATGCAGAATCAACTGATAAAGAAGAATCAACTGATAAAGAAGAAGGAAAAGTAAAAGAAGGCATTAAAAAACTCCGTGCAGAAATAGAAAAAAAGGGGATGAGAACTTTAGGGGAATACCTTGCAACGTTGTCCCGCAAACGTAACAGAGGAAGTTCTTATGAAAGAAATACTGATAGAAAAATGTATCAGGAAGAACTCAATGAAATTTTTAAGAAACAATCATCTCTCAATCCAGACCTTTACACAACAGAAATAAAAAAAGCCATTGAGGAAATCATATTTTATCAAAGACCAACGAAGTGGGATAGAAAAACAATAGGCAGATGCTCACTTGAGCCAAATAAAAACAGGATACACATCGGACGGCTGGAGTTTCAACAGTTCCGCTATTGGCAGGATATAAATAATTTGAGTTGGTTGGATGCTGAAACAGGAGAAATGGATTTGAAGCCAACTTTGGAACAGAAAAAACTAATAGCTGATGCTTTGGAAAAAAATAAAAGTCTGACATGGGCGAATCTGAAAAAGAAAGACCTTCTCAATCTGAAGAAATCAACAAAATTCAATCTGGAAAAGGTTGAAGGAAAAAACAGAAAAGGTATCAAAGGGAACACAACGGCTTGTGGAATAAGGGAAATTATTGGAGAAAAATGGGACCTATGGAATGAGGAAACTCAAAAGCAACTCGTTGAAGACCTGATTTCTTACCAATCTAAAAAAGGGCTAAAAAAGAGACTTCAAGACCACTGGAAATTTGATCTGAAAACAGCGGTAAAACTTGCAGTTCTGGAATTGGAAAATGGGTATGGCAATTTATCACTGAAAGCAATTAACAAAATTCTCCCTTATCTTAAAGAAGGCAGAGTTTACAGCAAGGAAAGTGAGGTTAGTGAAGAAAAAGGTGCAGTTCAACTCGCTGGATATGAAGATATTACAAAACCGAAAACGGATGATAAAAACGCTCTTGGAGAAATACCGTTTATACCAAACCCTATTGTTCAAAAAGCTCTTTATGAAGTCCGCCGTGTCGTGAACGCAATCATTAAAGAGTATGGAAAACCGGACGCAATACGCATAGA
>CAZUNK010000030.1:0-13815 GCA_964622285.1 uncultured Spirochaetia bacterium | reverse complement strand
GTAATACATGATTTTGCGTTTACCCTGATCGTGGGGGTTATAGTGGGAACGTACTCCTCAATATTTGTTGCAAGCTCCTTCGTTGTATACTGGAGAAAAAGAAAATCATCGCAAGAGCGGTAACTATAGTTCCTTGGATTAAATATGGAAACTCTCGCTTTAGCGGTCTTTCTGCTTTTTTCTATCGCGGCCATTTTCAGTCACCTTCTGGGCCTTCCTGGAAACTGGGCGATACTTGCGTTCGCGTTCCTGCTTGCATGGTCAGGGGACTTTAACAAAATACAGAACCACTTGCTTATCATCCTGCTGTCCCTGTCTTTATTAGGCGAGATAATAGAGTTTCTTCTGGGAATAATCGTTGCAAAAAGAAGCAAGGCAAGCAACCTGGCGATCGCGGGTTCTTTTTTGTTCGGAATAATTGGAGCAGTACTGGGGGCACCTTTCTTTTTCGGAATAGGTGCGGTTATTGGCTCGTTCATCGGCGCGTTCATGGGAGCGCTTATAGTTGAGCTGTTTAAGATCAGGCATCAACGCCAGGCCATCAGTGCCGCCTGGGGAACGCTTCTTGGTAAGATGGGCGGCTGGTTTGTAAAAACGACCATTGGGACCGCTATGGTTGTAGTTACTCTCTCCTCTTACCTTAGGAATTGATATTTCCTATGAATCTATTAAGGTTTTTTCCTTTTAGGACTAAAGGTCATGAAAGAGCAGCTTGAAGAAGCCCGCAGAAAAATAACAGAAGATTTAGTAGCGGTCAGTGATGAAGTATCGCTGCAGCAGCTAAAGTCCAAATACCTTGGCAAAAAAGGGGTTATCACCAGTATGCTGAGATCAATGCGGGACATCCCTCCGGAACAGCGAAAGGATTTTGGGGAAGCGATAAACGGCGTCAAGGATGGAATTGAAACCCTGATAAATGAAAAGCTGAGCGAACTTAAGGAGAAGAAAAAAGCAAGCGCCCTCGCAGATGAACAGATAGACGTGACTTTACCAGGCCGAGGAGACTGGCTGGGAGCAAAACATCCAATATCAAGGGTGACGGATGAGATAGTTTACATTTTTGAGAGAATGGGATTCAGCGTGGCAGAAGGTCCTGAGGTGGAACTTGATTATTATAATTTTGAGGCACTTAACATACCCAAGAACCATCCTGCAAGAGAAATGCAGGACACTTTCTATATATCAGACGACATAGTTTTAAGAACTCATACGTCTCCGGTGCAGGTCAGGGTCATGGAAAAACAATCTCCCCCGATAAAGATCATCGTTCCCGGTAAAGTTTACAGATGCGACAGTGACGTTTCACACACGCCTATGTTTCATCAGATTGAAGGACTGCTCGTGGATAAGAACATAAACCTGGGAAATCTGAAAGCAGTTGTGACGCAGTTCGTTCATCTCACTTTTGGCAAAAACACTAATGTTCGGTTCAGACCAAGTTTTTTCCCGTTCACCGAACCAAGCGCTGAGGTGGATATAGAGTGTGCAATGTGCAGGGGAAAAGGCTGCCGGGTTTGCAAACAGACGGGCTGGCTTGAGATAATGGGATGTGGAATGGTTGACCCTGAGGTGTTTAAAGGGGTTGGGTACGACCCTGAGGTCTACACTGGATTTGCATTTGGTATGGGCGTTGAAAGGATCGCAATGCTCAAATATGGTATTAATGATATAAGACTGTTTTTTGAAAATGACCTGAGGTTTTTAAGGCAATTTGTTTAAAAAGAACTTGGAAGTCATTATGAGATTGTTATCGTTTATTTTAAGTTTAGTTATTAGCTTGTCTTTAGTTGCATTCCCTACTCTATCTTATTCTGATCCTTTGAGCAGAAAAATAGTTGATTATACGGTTGATTTTTCTAAAGGAGCATTTGATAAAACTGTAGATATTTCTGATTCTGCCATAGACAGATCCATTGATATTTTAAATCGAACTATCAACGTAATAGACAGGTCTGGTAGCGTTATCAATTTAAAGGTTAAAGATTTAATCCAAGTATTTTCTAATCAGCAGTTATTAAGGTATATGGAAACTTTGACCAAATCACCCGCCACGAGATTTGATAAGGCAATGGACCTAAGATATGTATTAACGAGAGAAGGAGGGGCAAATCACAGGTTGTTTGATGGCGGACATACCATAGCGGGGTCGTGGAATAGTGTAAACAGGATGTGTAGTGTTCAAGGTTGTACTCACTATGAAAAGTATAACGGATGGGTGAAAGGTATCTGGAAGGATGCAACCACTCCGAAAGGATTGCCGTTCGTTAATATGGAAAAGGCTACTTATGATAGGATTGCTGACTGGGGGTCCAAAATTCCTGGAGTAAACAAACAGTATGTTTACGACGCTTTAAGCTATGATGTGATGGAACTTGTGGTTTCCGCCGTAGCCGTCGTAGCTATTATGTATGCTTTAAATCAACAGGATTACGAAATGTTATCAGAGTTGTTAGGGTCAATAGGTATTACTTCTATAGCTACAGCTAATCCAATCATGGCTATTATTATGATAGCTACAACTGCTTATTTGATTAAAACTGGAAATGCTGACTATGGATTGATGGCACAAGGGGCTGGAATTGCTACTGTAGGATTTGCGATAGGTAGCGTGGTATCCATGCCAATATTGGTTGAGATGGTTGTAATGCTGGTTGTATTAGGCGTACTCAATCAATATGCCACGAAGGACAACCTAATTAATTCTTATGAAGTTATCAAAGATTATATGGAGGGTGTAGAGTTAGAATTAAATCAGATTGATTTTAATGAACTATATAAACTTAAAAACCTGATTTCTAATTTAAATTCTAAAGGAATGAATTTTATTAATTCAATTTTCCGAAAGTCCGAAGGTGCTCCAACTGTATTTCCCATTATTGGACTTTTCCAGAAGCCAAACAACGGAGTCTGTGCCTTCACTGCTCCTGCCTTTATGCCTTAGATTCATAAGCAAGGTTATCAAGCCAGAAATCTATTACATATTGAATTCTGGTAAGCATCAATGGTCTGTAATTGTCAAGTTCACTGATATGTACCCCTCTGCACTTAACTATCCCTTCTTCAATCTACGGAAAGACATCTGCGTCATGTCCGCTATAGTGCATGAGATACCAGCGTGTCTTTTTCAGATAACTTGATTTTTTATACTTGGTTGAATGCAAGGTGGAAACTATCTTGCCTTTCACATCCAACTTTTTCACATCTAGGCCCGTTTCTTCATTTACCTCCCTCGTTGAGAGGATCACAATGCTTAAATACGGAATTAACGATATAAGGCTGTTTTTTGAAAATGATTTGAAATTTATAAAGCAGTTTGTTTAACTACAGTTTTTAGGTAAATTTTGGGAAATGAATCTGCGACCAGACTAAGTAATAACAGAGGTCTACATGTGTGACAAACAAGATAAAAAAACTAAACTTCTAGAAGACATTGATGAGACATGTACGATATATAAGGAAACGAAGGGAATATCTCCAAACCGAGCTCTTCTAATGATGGAACAATATGGAAAAGTAGAGGCAATATCTAGACTTGTTAGGAGCCCTAATCTGCAAGATGGTTTCAAGTTTCTAAGAGATAAAGGAAAACTTGATAAGACATTTGAGGCGGTTGTTCTAAAACATTCTGAACTTTTTTCAGAGGAAGTTGTAAAGATGGCTAAATGGCGATTAGATAATGCCGATAACTTGCCGGAAGACTGAATAAAATCCCAATGTCTGTCTGGATTCCGCTCAAGTAAAAAGTAATCCTTTATTACTTAGATTCATAAGCAAGGTTATCAAGCCAGAAATCCACTACGTATTGAATTCTGGTAAGCATCAACGGTCTGTATTTGTCAAGTTCGCTGATATGTACCCATCTGCACTCAATTATCCCTTCTTCAATCTCCGGAAAAACATCTGCATCATGCCCGCTATAGTGCATAAGATACCAGTGTGTCTTTTTCAGATAAGTTGATTTTTTATACTTGGTTGAATGCCAGGTGGAAACTATCTTACCTTTCACATCCAGCTTTTTCACATCCAAGCCCGTTTCTTCGTTTACTTCCCTCACAGCGGTCTTTAGGTGTGATGAGCCATTGGAGGATAGCCTGCCCTTGGGCATATCCCATTTGCCCCTCTTGAAGATCAGAAGAATATGATAGTCATCATTATAGATCAAACCACCCGCTGACTCTATCATGGGAAGGTCCATGGTTTTAAGAAGGCTCATATTATCACTGGACATTTTTTTCCTCTGCTAACTGCTGCAAGGTGGAATATTGAAGCTGGTTCAGATCGTCAAATATAATCCCGTTGATCTCAAAACTGTATTTTTTCACCACGTCAACTCCCGTCAAAGGGGTGAATTTTTTTCTACTGTATTTTTTTACCACTCTGAGCATGCAGTCCAATCTGGCTTCCATCTTTGAATTTGCATCTACTATATACCAAGGAGACTTTCTGGAAGAAGTATGAGCAAACATCTGGTTTTTATAGTTTGTATAGGTTTCCCATTTTCTTCGTGCATCAAGATCATTTGGGGAAAACTTCCAGAACTTGAGTGGGTCAGAGAGCCTTGCCTGAAAACGCCCAAGCTGATTTTCACTGTCAACCGATAAGTAAAATTTAATGAGTTTCATGCCTTTGTCAATCAGGTTATGTTCCCATTCAAGGACCTTTGACATGAAGTATTGATACTGTCTTTTAGTGCAGTAGCTCATAGTTGGTTCAATTGTGGCGCGGTTGTACCACGAACGGTCAAAAAACACTATTTCCCCAGGTTTTGGAAGATATTTTTCATAACGGCCGAACCAGTACTTTGATTCCTTTTTAGTTGGAATGCCAAGAGCTACAGCTCTGTAGTGACGAGGCATAAGGTTCTCAGTAAAGCGAAGAATTGTTGATCCCTTTCCTGCAGCGTCGCGGCCATCAAAGGTTATACACAACCTCTCCCCCTTCTTAACTATGTCTTGCTGGATATTAAGCAGTTCAAGCTGAAGCCGTCTTTTTTCAACGTTGTAGTCCTTCAGACTGATACCCTTGTACGGGTTGTTGATCTTTTTAAACTCGCTTTTTGGAGTTTTCTCTCGTCGCATTGCCACACCATGTAACTAAGTGTAGTTTAACCGTGCAATGTTAATTTTGTATCAAGGGATAGGATAGATTTTACAATCAGCATTAATAAGAACAGTGGCTTGTTAACCATTATTATAGGGAACTCAACGTTCAATTAGCTTTAACTGCGACCCAAACTTCACACCCATGATTTTACAGGATAGACGTATATTTTTCCGCACTCGTTCTGCACTCATATTAACCCCAACCCACCAACCATCCTCCAACTTATAAGCCATGGATCTGAGATGTTCTTTTTCATATAGGTCATCTTTCCTCCGGGCTACTAACCGACGTTTTGGGCTTCTAGTTTCTTCATCTAAACGGTGGATGAATTCACTATCGCGTCGCTGAAATTCCTTTATCACTTCTGCGAGAGTCCTAATAGCAGTTTTAGTATCCCTAAGTTGACCGTCAATAATAAAACCAACTAATTTTTTGTTAGTTATTCTTTTTTCACTAGGCGGAGTTTCAGGATAGCTCCACAAAGAACTGACTGCACTGCCTGTTTCTTTCAAGATATTTTTCACATCGCTAAGTTCCGGCCGGTTGCCACACTTTCTTGCCACAGCATCACCAAGCAACCTGCAGATTGCCTCATCAGAATTATTCAGTAATTCCTGCCAGATAGTAGGAATAATACTTTTCGCTTTATATTTTTGCTTGTTTTCATCGTGCAGCCTTTCTGCATCAATTCTAGTTTGCTTCAAACCAACTTTATTCTTGTGGAGATATTTTTCAAAAAACCTGACATTGGCATCAATCTTGTATTCCTGTTTTAATTCCATTCGGTAAAATCTACGCTCCACAGGATCTCCTGCTGCCATGCTGAGATAGAAATCCCAGATATTGCCATCACACAAAATGAGAAATGGAACCCCTTTGATTGTTATAGTATTCGCAGCATCCCCAAAAACTTGGTTTACTCCCTCGTCGTTTATATTGCCCGGAGATTTGGCTTTTATAAAAACTATAGGTTTTTTCTCTTGATTGAGGAGTGCAAAATCCACTTTTCCACCACTGTTAAACGAAAAATCAGCTTCAACTTCTGACGGATCAGAATCGTTCCAGCCCAATGAACGTAAGATAGGCATGACGACATATTGTTTCACATGAGATTCTTTCTTCAATTTATTGGAACTTATAAGTTCAATCGCTCGCTCCAAAGTTTGTTTGATGTGTACCATAGTGATTAAGTCTAACACACTTAATCACTGAACATCAATCCTTATACTTGTTTAGTCCTTAAATCCGTTTATTCTTAAAACCCCTATGAGAAAAGTGCTTGGCATAGACGTTGGAGGAACAAACATAAGGGGAGCAGTTATAAATGAAAGAACTGAGATACTTTCAAGACGACAGATAAAGTCCGATGCAAAAGAAGGGATTGATAAAGTAGTAGAGAACTTAATAGGCTTCATTAAGTTGTTTGATGAACTAAAGCCATCTGCAATTGGAATAGGATTTCCGGGAATTATAAACCACGAGGAAGGCATTTTAATACAGTCCCCGAACATACCCGGTGGGGCAGATTTTCCGCTTCTTAACACTCTTAAACGGCACTTTGAATCACTGCCCCTGCTCATAGAGAACGACGTTAACTGCATAGCACTTGCGGAGTTCTGGGAAGGTTCAGGCAAGGGCTGCAACTCTATAATCATGCTCGCAGTTGGCACTGGACTGGGCGGTGGCATCATACTAAAAAAGGAACTCTGGCGGGGAGAAGACGGAACGGCAGGAGAAATAGGACATATGGTCATTGATCATAAAGGTCCAAAGTGCAACTGCGGAAGCAGCGGATGCCTTGAGAGTTTTGTATCCGCCGAGGCCGTTCGGCGGGTCGTTAAAAGCAGCCCCGTACTGACCGAAAAAACCCGCGGCACGGAAGCTGATGATATCCCAAGAAAAATTATGGAACTTGCCGCAGAAGGTGATACAGAAGCAGTAGATTTGTGGAAACAGTTTGGAAGTTACCTTGGAATAGGGATTGTTAACCTCATCAACCTTTTTAACATAAAAGATATTATAGTCGGAGGGGGACTTTCAAACGCCTGGGATTTTTTTATAGACAGCGCTGAACACGAAATAAAAAAAAGAGCCTTAAAAACGGCGAAAAACAAGCTGAACATCCGCAGGGCAAAGCTTGAAGACGACGCGGGCATTGTTGGTTCAGCCCTGCTGACGCTTAAAAATCCGGAGCTGCTCAATAAGTCTTAGCTCTGGTTTTTGTATCTGGATTTTTAAAAATTCCGCCTCCGACCTTGTTGCTTTAAATCTGTCATCAATTCTAACTCCGCCAACCCATACCACTCCATCCGTCGTTTCAAAGATCGGCACGCTTCTTCGTAAAAACCTTGGAATTTTCTCATCAATAAACAGGTCTTTGATCTTCTTGAATTTGCTCATCCCAAGAGGCCTGAACCTGTCCCCGGGCTTATAGTTTCTCACTACCAGTGGAAAATTTATCTTATCAGCTGAAAAAAATCCTTCCATTTCATCTTCCCATCCCGATATGTCCGAAGTTTTGCTCAGTGTGACCTCAAGCCCGTTGTTAAACCGGTAGGATCCCAGATCACCGATCGTATAACTATAGCTCTTTGCAGATCCTGACCCCTTTGATACACAAAACAGTCCATACCCTTTGCTGATCTTAACGTTGTATGGAAGTATGGCCTCTCCTGATGCTTTTTCCTTTTCTATCATTTCGTCCGCCGTCAGGAGATGAACGAGTGAGAGCTGTTTAATATCCCCTTTGATCAGTTCAACCGTTTTTCGCAGGATGCCCAGCCTTACGACTTTATGGCACAGCAGGTACTCTTTTACCTTTCCAACGTAGCCAAATGGCTCTTTGCTCATAGCCGTCCCATATGCCCTGTCAACGCAGTCGTCTATGAACTCTGATTCAATCCTGAGTATTTCAGCAGACCTGGACAGCACCTGGTCTATACCTGGATTTATCTCTCTGAGTACCGGAAAAAGCTCAAGTCTGAGCCTGTTTCTTCTGAACCTTAGGGATCTGTTGGAAGAATCTTCTATCCACTTAACATGACCGGACTTCAGGTAGGATTTTATTTCCTGCTTCGTTACCTTGATCAAAGGCCTTACTATACTGCCGTTTACGGGCGGTATACCGGCCAGCCCACGGGAACCACTGCCCCTAATAACTCTCATAATAACGGTTTCCGCCTGATCGTTCATCGTGTGGGCGGTGGCAATTTTATCAGCTCCCCGCTTTTCAACAGCGTTCTTCAAAAACCTGTATCTAAGCTCTCTTGCCGCTTCTTCAGACAGGCCTTTTCTTTTATCACCGCTATGATCGTCATCCCCCACTTCGCCGTACTCAAATTCAATTTTGAGGGCCTTTGAAATCTGCCTGCAGAACTCTGCGTCTCTTTCTGACTCCCTGCCCCTCATCTTGTGATTGTAATGCGCTGCTGTGATCCTGAGATCAAGTTCCTTCAGTTCCAAAAGCAGATGAAGCAGAGCGACCGAATCTGAACCCCCTGACAAAGCAACAACCACCTTGTCCCGGGGAGAAAACATGTCATGGGAATGAATGGTCTTTAAAACTTTACTTTTTATACTCAACTTTATCCGTTGCCAGTCCAGCTGACACTATCAATCTGAACGCATCTTCCACTGATATATCAAGTTCCGTAATATCACGCTCAGGTACCATAATATAGAAGCCGCTGGTGGGATTGGGAGTTGTTGGAATAAAGAGGCTGTAGAGCTTTTCTTCACTTTTATTGTGCTTTTCACCCACGTTCAGAGTGTCCGTGATAAAACCTATTGAGTATAAGCCTTTTCGTGGATACTCCACCACCGCCACTCTCTTAAATCCCTGGTTATCACCGGCGGCAAACAGAGTTCCGGCGATCTGTTTTGTTGCGGTATAGATGGTACGTGCAAGAGGTATTTTGAGCATTATACTTTCAACAAAGGACACCAGCTTCTTTCCAATGAAGTTTCTGGCGACCGTTCCAATTATAAGAACGATCAGTAAAGTGGCAACCAAGCCAATGGCAAAAGTAGTCAGCTGAAAAACGTAAGATGGAAGGTCCTGAAGAGGTATGAGCAGCTTTGCCGGTGCGGCGCTTATTGTTTCTATCACCAATTTGCCCAGTTTATAAAGTACAAATATAGTCAGGCCAAACGGCAACAAAACCAGTAGTCCGGCTAAAAAGTTCTGTTTTATGGATCTCATCATCGCTTTGTATCTTAAAACTACTCAGTGTTTATTAAATTGCGGAGAAATCTGCTGGGTTTAAAAACAACCGACCTTCTGGAATCGATCTCAATTGTTTCACCCGTCGTGGGATTTCTGCCCTTTCTTTTTTCTTTCTGCTGTATTTTGAAAGTTCCGAACTTTGGAAGTTTTATGGATTCTCCCCTCTCCAGGTTTTTCTTCATTATCTCAAAGAAATGCTCTACAATCTCCGCCGATTCTCTTTTAGACAACCCTATTTTATTGTGTATCTGCTCTGCTAGTCCTTTTTTAGTCATTTATGCACGCCCCTGCTAAACTGATCTTATTTCTGCTCCCAAAGATGAACTCAGTTCACTTATAGCCAGGTTCTGGACCTTATTTGCATCCTCGTCAGTTAAAGTCTTATCTTCAGCCCTTAGCAGAATTGATATGCCCACGCTTTTTCTGTTTAATCCCAGTCCACTGTCCTCAAAAACATCAAACACGCTGGCTTCTTCAACAAAACTGCTCACGCCCTTTATCTTATCTATCATCTGCCCTGTAGTCACGTCTTTGTTTACTATGAAGGAGATATCCCTTCTTATAGAAGGAAACCTTGAAACCGGCTTAAAGCTGCAGGAATGGCTGTGATAAAGCTTAGTCAAAGCATCCAGGCTGACGTCCAATATATAAACCTTTTTATCTATGCCGAGCTTATCAGAATAATCAGGGTGCAGCTCACCAATAACGCCAAGCTCCGTATTATCAATAAAAACGGCCGCTGATTTACCTGGGTGGAGAAAAGGGATTTTACCGCTTTTTACAAACTCTATATTTTTTCCGGTCAAAAGGCCACCAATCCCCCGCGTAAATACGTTTTTCAGGTCAAAAAAGCCAAAATCTTCACTGCCCCAGACCTCCGGGAATCCTTTTCCCGTTGCAACCGCGGAAAACCTTGTCTGCTCTTTTGGAAGCTGCTTTTCACCCTGGGGCAGAAAGATCTTTCCCTGCTCAAAAAGCCTGACATTTACGGCCTGACGTGACAGATTGGTTTTCACGGACCTTATCAGCCCCGGCAGCATGGAAGTCCTCATAGCGCAGCCCTCGCTGGTTAAGGGATTAAGGATATTAAGGGCCTTGGAAGGATTGAACATTCGCAGAAGTTCAGGATTTTCAAAGCTGTAATTAATCGCCTCAAAAAAACCTGAAGAAATAAATGCGCTTTTGAGATTTGATTCAAGTTCGCGGCTGTTATCAATCTCACTTTCCAAAGTCCCCACGGCTGGCAGTGTCATGGGCACGTTACCGTAGCCAAACGTCCTTCCAATCTCCTCTATAACGTCAATTTCCCTGGTAACGTCAACTCTGAACGTGGGTATCTCTAGAGATACGCTGACATCGTCCGCCTTGATCACTTTAAACTCAAGGGGTTTTAACAGATCTATTATCTCATCAGAGCTGATCTTTATTCCAAGTACGTTTTCAACTTTTTTAACGGATAAGCTGATCCTTTGAGGCTTGATCGGTAAAGGATAGACGTCCGTGGCAGCTTCAGATACTTTGCCGCCTGCCAGCTCGGAGAGCAGATGCGAGGCGCGGTCAAGTACAAAACGGACGTTGTCAGGGTCAACGCCCCTTTCAAATCTGTAAGAAGACTCGGATCTTATGCCCGTTCTTGTTGATGTTTTTCTTATATTTACGGGATTAAAATACGCTGCCTCAAGTAAAATGGTCTTCGTTTTATCACTAACTTCCGTGCTTGCCCCTCCCATTACCCCTCCAAGTGCAACTGGAGCATCACCCGCGCATATCAGCAGATCACTTCCGGACAGCTTTATTTCCTGCTTATCAAGGGTTATCATGGTCTCTTTCTCTTTTGCAAATCTTACGTTGATGCTCTTTTCTTCCAGCAGATCATAGTCAAAAGCATGCAGAGGCTGGCCGGTTTCAAGCATAACGAAATTCGTCACATCAACGACGTTGTTGATCGATCTTACTCCGCAGGCCTGCAATCTGGCTTTTAACCAGTCCGGAGAAGGTTTTATTTTCACGTTCTCTATAACCCTGCAGCTGTACCTGGGACACGCCGGCGCATCTTTTATTTCAACTTCCGGCGGATTTGTTTTTCCTTCCGATCCTTTACCGGATAAGGGCTGAATGGGCTTTAACTGCTGTTTCAAAATTGCGGAAACTTCCCTGGCTATACCAAAAATGCTTAAACAATCCGGCCTGTTTGGAGTTATCGCAATATCCAGAACCACTTCATCAAGGGACATTTCGTCCACAAGCCTTGAACCTATGGACAGGCCACCTGAAAGAATCATAATGCCATCAGATTTTTCAGATAAACCCAGTTCATTTTCCGCGCACAGCATTCCCTCTGATACTTCGCCGCGGATCTTGGTTTTTTTTATCTTCAATCCATCAGGAAATTTTTCAGTAGGAGGTAGTTTCGTACCTGTTCTTGCAAGGGCCACGTAAGCATCCGGCCTCACGTTGTCCGCACCGCAGATTATATTGTAATCCTTTGTTCCGTCCGTAACGCTGCATATGCTCAGCCTGTCCGCACCGGGATGTTTCTTTACTTCTAATATCTGAGCTACAACGATATCCTCAATGCCCTTTCCTCTGTAGTGCAGGTCTTCCAGCTCCAGACCACGCATTGTAAGCATATCTCCCAGTTGTTCAGGAGGAACATTAATTTCAACGTATTCTTTCAGCCAGCTAAGCGGAACAAACATACTTTCACCTTATAGTAAAAATAGAATAGTTACACATAGTTACGTTACAGTCAAGAGATAAAACCACTAAACTTTAATAATTTTAATTAATCTTCTCTTGGGTAAAATGAAATAGTAATGAACGAGCTTGAGAACCTTATAAAAAATCACATACTTGGCAGCGGTCCGATCACGTTTGCGGACTTTATGAACCTGGCACAATATCATCCCCAGCTGGGCTATTATGGATCAGGAAAAGTAAAGATAGGTAAGCAGGGGGATTTCTATACGAGTCCTCACGTGAGCGCAGCGTTCGGGGAAATAATAGGAATGTTTATAGAAAAGGTGTTCAGCTTTCTGAAAACATCTGAATTCACAATTTTGGAACTGGGCGGCGGAAAAGGCTACCTTGCACAGGATATCCTGAATCACCTATCTGAAAAACCTGAGATTTACTCACGGACAGGCTACATGATCATTGATAAACACACTGACCGCAGCTGTGCTTTAACTCCTGAGAATCATGCAGATAAAATAAAAATATATAATGATATTAGCGAATTAAAGCAGAGCTTTAGAGGGGTAGTGATTTCAAATGAGCTGTTTGATTCGATTCCCTTTCACAGGATAATCTACCAAAATGGCCAGTTCAGGGAAATATACGTTAACTATAAAGAAGACCAGTTTGAAGAAACTGCAGGCGACCTATCGACTGAAGACATCAGAACATACCTGAAGGCCTACGACCTGGATCCAGTTGATTTAAAGCAGATCGAGGTAAATCTCCTGGCAGAAGAGGTTATTAAAGACATTAGCAGTTATTTAGACATGGGATACGTTATTACAATTGACTATGGACACCTGTCCGACGAGTATTTTAACAATCAGAAAATCAACGGCACTTTCAGATGTTTTTATAAACACTCAATAAATGATAATCCGTACATAAACATCGGACAGCAGGATATCACTGCCGACGTTGATTTTACCAACCTGATCCGGGCTGGGACCAGGTTTGGGCTGAACAAGATGAAATATATAACGCAGGGGCAGTTTCTTGTTGACTGTGGCATTCTAAGCGTTATAGAGAGAGAAAGCAGGCACGGGCAAGGTCGCGTCAATTCAATAAAAAACCTCTTTCTGCCTTCAATGATGGGAAATTATTTTAAAGTCCTTATACAGAGCAAGAATGTTCCTGGGGCAGATGCTGTATACCCGGAGTCAGATCTTAAGATCAGTTTTGGTACTTATTAACACACAATAAACCACCCGTATAAAAATAAAATGTTTCACGTGAAACATACATTGCACATACCTGGCAATTTCAGGAATATTATTAAAGCATGAACAAAGCCTACTTACGCGAAGAAACCATTGCTGCAATCTCAACCCCGGAAGGTGAAGGTGGAATAGCTATAATAAGGATATCCGGAAAAAACTCGGAAACGATACTGAACCGCATATTCAGAAGAAAAAACTCTAAACGGGACGACCCAACTGAAAACCTTGAAAACAGAAGAGTTTATCATGGGGACATTATTGAACCCTCAGACGGCTCCACGATAGATTCCGTCCTTGTTATGATCATGAGGGCGCCAAACTCATACACGGGTGAAAACATCGCGGAAATACATGCTCACGGCGGGCATATAATTCCAAAAAAAATACTTGAGATCATTACAAGGTTTGAATCAAGGGTCGCACTGCCTGGAGAGTTTACTCAAAGAGCATATATCAACGGTAAAATGGACCTGGCACAGGCCGAAGCAGTTGCTGATATAATTAGCACCCAATCCGAGATCAGCCTGA
>CAZUNK010000029.1:0-6859 GCA_964622285.1 uncultured Spirochaetia bacterium | reverse complement strand
ATATAGGAATGGGGGATGACGGGGAAGTGCCCGGCACTGCGGCAAAACCGATGATGAACGTTCTGCAGCACAAAAACATAGGAGATATAGCAGCCGTGGTGACCAGATATTTCGGCGGAACAAAGCTCGGACATGGGGGACTTATAAGAGCCTACACAAGCACGCTGCAGCTTGCTCTGGACAAGCTCAGACTTGAGAAAATGACCCCTATGCTTTCAGTAACCATCTCCGCAGACTACGCGTCTGAAAGCTCCGTGAGGGACGTTTTAAAAAAGATGAAGGTCAGAGCGTCCAAGACCGAGCACGCAGGCGCCCTTTTACTGCACATAAGAGCGCCCGAGGAAACCGCTCTGGAAATTCAAAAGCAGGTTATGAACGTAACGCGGGGACGGGCGGATATTAAGATAAACTGAAAAACTTCCTTTAAAGACTTGACAAGATCTTTACGTAACAATTATAATTGATAATGGTTATCAATTAGGAGATTTTATGGCAGACTTTCCATGTGCAAGAGAGCAGGATGCAAAAGGCATTTTAAAGGAGAGAGGTCTGAAGTCCACTCCTCAGAGGCTTGCTGTGCTGCACGTTCTGCATGAAAGCACCGGCTATCTGTCAATAAATGATATTCTGAGGAAAGTGAAGAGACTTACGCCCAGGACCGGGATTGCAACAATATACAGAACGCTTGATATTTTTGATGAGATCGGCCTTGCAACGCGGGTTCATTTCCAGGATGGGACAAGTTCTTACGTTTATTCAGCTCATGCTCATAACCATCAGATCGTCTGCACAAGCTGCAGTAAAACTATGGACTTTTCCGAGTGTCCATTTGAGGACTATCTTGAAGATCTGTCGTCCAGGATAGGGTTTAAAATGCAGAAGCATTTTTTTCAGATATACGGGGAATGCAGCGAATGCACCGGGAGTTCATGTTGACCACGAGCGAAATTTTCATACGGTTTTCCAGAGAACTTTATATACTGGCGAGCGTGCTGATATTAAGCCTTGCTTCTATCACTGCGATCTTTACGTTTTTTATAAAAGACAGTAAAAAACACAACTCCATTATGATCTTAATGGTGAGCCTTGCGCTGGGAGGAATACTCGGACAGATATTCCTTCATATACTGCCGGAGTCCACGGCGGAACAGGGCACGCTGAAAACAGCGGTTCTTTTTCTGTTTGGCATCATATCGTTCTTCGTTCTTGAAAGATACTTCCTCTGGAGAAACCTGAAGAACAAAAGCAACATAAAGGCGGTTGGACAGATGAGCCTTCTTGCCGACGGCATGTGCAACTTTATGGACGGGTTCATCATAGGTTCCGCTTACATGGTGAGCATACCTCTTGGAATTGCCACTACCGTTGCCGTGTGCATACACGAAATTCCTCTTGAGCTGGGAGAGTTTGGCGTTCTTGTTAAATCCGGGTTTTCCAAAACACAGGCAATTCTGTTTAATCTTGCTTCTGCTTCCACTTCCGTACTGGGCGCTTTTGCAGCAATATATATCGGCCTTAGCCTGAACAAAGCTTCAGATATGATATTTGCATTTGTCGCGGGGGCGTACATCTACATAGTGGGGTTCGGGCTGCTCCCTTTACTGAAAAATGAACTGAAACTGTCCCGCGTTACCAGGCATTTTCTGGCAATGAGCACTGGGGTTGGCATTATGTTTCTGATCGCAAGCATAAAATAAACTATGATAAAGATATTACTGCCAGTACTGTTTATAAGTTTCATTCTTGCAAAAGGAGTTCACGCCCACGATCTTAATACCGACAGCCTGGAAGTCCACACATTTGCTCTTACCCATGACAGCAGTGAGCAGGCGCACGGGCTGTGCATAAGCTGCCTGCTGAGCATTTATAAAATCCAAAGTAACAGGATCTCAGGCGACTTTTCCATTGACCTGAGCAGTCTTATAAACAGTCCAGGGGACCTTTGGTTTTTCAGCTCCCTTATTTACCAAAATGCCGCAACCCGCGCACCTCCGGTAGTTTAGTTTTTACATCAAAAGCAGGTTTTATTGATTTTAAAAACTAAAGTTTCACCGGAGGTAAAAAATGTTCATACGAATTCCCTTTTCGTATTTATTAATACTCAGCTTATTACTGGTTCTTGTCTCTGCTCCCTACTCTCTTGCAGGAGCAAGTGAAATAGAGATATTGAAAAAACGTATGGAAGAGATGGAAGCAGAAATGATCAGGATGAAAAACAAGATCACCCAGCTGGAACAAAAAAACAAACTGGTCACGGAAGATATGGAACCAAAGACTGACCCTGAAGATGTAAATATAAAAACGGCTCAGCCTGCGGGGCAGGACTTTCTAGGAAACATCTCTCAGACTTTTAATCCCGATATCAGTCTTATAGGGCTTTTTGCCGGTTCCTGGTACTCGCAGGACGAGCCGCAGGGGCTTGCAGAAGCAGACCCAGGCAGCACGGGAATTGATCTGCAGGAGATAGAGATAGGATTTCAGTCCATAGTTGATCCCTATTTTAAATTTGACACCTTTATTTCGCTTGGCGATCACACCGAGGTTGAAGAGGCATACGCCACGACGCTTCTCTCTCTGCCCTTAAACTCACAGCTCAGAGCGGGAATAATGAGGAGCAAATTCGGCAGGATAAACACAAAGCACCGTCATAACCAGAACTTTGTAACCCTGCCGCTTGCAGCCGCCGAATTTCTCGGAGAACATTTCAACCCGGCGTCTCTGGAAGCTAACTTTCTGCTTCCTCTCCCCTGGTATATGGAACTGACCGCCGCGGGCGGCTCTCCTGAGGTTGAAACGGCTTCTTTTGCAAGGGACGGAAGTTCAAACGATCTGAGCAAACTTCTTTACACCTTTCGCCTTGCGAACTTTTTTGAGGTTGGAGAATCATTAGGGGTACTGGTAGGCGGATCGTTCGCCACCGGGACCAACAACACCGCGCCCGGAAACAGAACCAGTCTTTACGGCGCGGACTTTTTTGCCAAGTACAGACCGGAAAGGATTGACCCTTATAAGGAACTGCAGATTCAGTCTGAGTTTATGTACAGAGACGCCGAGACTGAAGAGACCAGCCGGCAGGACTGGGGGTTATATGCACAGGCGGTCTACAGGTTCGCAAAAAGGTGGAACATCGGGGCAAGATATGAACTTACCGATACTGACGATCCTGTAATGACAATAATGGAAGACGAGCATGGGCATGAAGAAGAAATGCACGAAGAAGACGAGCATGAACACGAAGAAGAAATGCTTGAAGAAGATGACCATGAACACGAAGAAGAAATGCTCGCGGGGGAAATGGAAGAAGATGGACACGAACATGGAACCGGAATGCTTGGGATGCTTGGCAAACGTCAGAGGATCTCCACCATGCTGACATTTGCTCCCACTGAGTTCTCAAGAATACGGCTTGAGTACGGATACATGGACCAGGACTTCGATAAGAACCAGCATGGGATATTTCTTCAGTTCCAGTATGCAATAGGACAGCACAGTTCGCATCCATTTTAAAAAAATCTTAAAAACGGAGATAAAACAAATGAAAAACACCCGTCTTAATTTAACAACAGTTGTTTTAACGCTGGCTTTTTTTATATCTGCTTTTGCAAACCCAGCTTCTGCAAAGATAAACGTTGTGGCTTCCGTAACCAATCTGGCTTCAATCGCCAGGGAGGTAGGGGGAGATAAGGTAAAGGTAAAAAGCATTGCCAAAGGTTACCAGGACCCGCACTACGTTGATGCAAAGCCAAGCTATGTTCTGGATCTTAATAAGGCGGACCTGCTCATATATACGGGACTTGACCTTGAGATCGGATGGCTCCCCGGTCTGATAACCGGGGCAAGAAATTCAAGGATCAGTTCATCTAACTCACAGGGCAGGTTTGACGCCTCCACGCTCATACCCATAAAGCTGGACGTTCCAAAGGTCAAAGTTGACAGATCAATGGGGGATGTGCACGCAGGGGGAAACCCGCATTTTATTTTAAACCCCAGTTACGCTATCATAGTGGCCAGGGGAATTGCCGACAGGCTTGCACAGCTGGACCCTGACAACAAACCGCTCTATGAATCAAACGCAGCCCGCTTTACAGACAAGATGGAGCGCAAGATGAAGCAGTGGAGATCCATGCTCGCTCCCTACCAGGGGACAAATGTCATTACCTACCACAAAACATGGACGTACTTTTCTGACTGGGCGGGGCTTAACGAAGTAGGGACCATTGAACCAGTACCCGGAATACCTCCTTCTCCCAGGCACATTGCACACGTAATAAAACTTGCTAAATCGTCTGACGTGAGAATGATAATAAGTTCCACGCTGCAGCCACAGAAAAGCTCAAAGTACATTGCAGACAAAGCCGGTATCCCTTTTGTATCCCTTGCGCCCCAGGTTGGAGCGGAAAAAAATATCAGAAGCTACGCGGAGCTGATTGACTCGATAGTAAGCAGGATCAGTTCGGCATTAAAAGGTGGACAGACCTCGTAAGATGAACGAGATCATTAAACTTGATAACGCGTCCATAGGTTTTGACAAAGTACCTATAATAAACGGGGTCAGCCTCTCTATTGCAGCCGGGGAATCATGGGCAATCATGGGACCGAACGGTGGAGGAAAAACCACCCTTCTTAAAACTCTGATCGGAGCTGCAAAGCCGGCCAGCGGAACCTGCCTGGTTTCAGATGATATAAGGTTCGGATACGTTCCTCAGGCAGAAAACCTTGACAGGATATTTCCCATCTCGGTCAGGGAAATTATCGCAATGGGCAGATACTCACGCGTTCCGTTTGGAAAGATGCTGAAAAAGCAGGACTGGGAGATCATAGACAGAGCTATGGATCAGACCGGGGTTTCACACCTGGAAAAAAGTAAATTCTCCTCCCTTTCGGGAGGAGAGTCCCGGCGAGTGCTTATCGCACGGGCCATAGCAGGTGAACCTGACGTGCTTGCCCTTGATGAGCCCACCATGTCAGTTGACAGCAAGGGACGCACCGAGATCATTGACTTAATAAAAAAGATCAAAAAGAAAGCCGGCCTTACCGTAATCATGGTAAGCCACCATGCAGGATCAGTAAGAGACCTTGTTCAGAATTTCCTGTTTGTGGACAAGGATAAAGATCTTGTCAGGTCGTACACCAGAGATGAATTTTTTAGAGAAAATGATTCAGAAGGTCTGATGCGTAATTAGCCAGCTTGTCAGCAAAAAGCACAAGGTATGAAGATGCGATGGGCTTTAAATACCATAACCTGCGGAAAAATAAGATGAGGATCACTTTATGTCCATTTTAGCCGAGTTTGGCAGTAGTTATTTTCTCTGGCGCGATGCGGTGATAGTTGCCGGTACTGCGGGAGTGATATGCGGACTGCTCGGCGTGTACGTGGTGCTAAAGCGCATTGTGTTTATAAGCGCTGCCCTGGCGCAGATATCCGGCTTTGGAGTAATGCTGATGTTCTTTCTTCAGTCGTTACTTGCAGATGGCCTAATGAATTTTATGGACCCGTTCATATTTTCCATATTAATTACCATTCTCTCGGCAGCGTTTTTCTCTCTGCAGAGAGAATTTCACCCTATATCCATAGAAGGTGTTACGGGATTTGTGTTCCTTATATCCTCATCTCTGATAATTATTCTCTCAGATAAAATAGCCCAGGGCAGCCATGAGATCAGCAGCATCGTTTTTGGAAACGCAGTTACGGTGGATCAGACGGACGTTCTGGTGATCGTTGCAGCGTCTGCTCTGTCGCTGATCATAAACATTGTTTTCTTCAAGGACTTTATATTTGTCTCTTACGACCCTGAAACGGCACGGCTTTACAAATACCCGGTCAGAACTATTAATCTTATTTTCTTTGCCATGCTGGCAGTTATTATCACAGCTGCAACAAGAGCTCTTGGGTCACTTACAGTTTTTTCCCTGCTGGTACTGCCCGGGCTGTCGGCGTTGTACCTAAGCAGAAGAATTAAAACTATTTTCCTGATCTCCTCGGTTCTTGGAATGCTCTCAGGAGTGCTTGGATACTTTTTTTCCTTCGTTTTTTCCCTGCCCACAGGAGCCACGATAACACTGACGGCTTCAGCTTTTTTCATTGTTTGTCTGATAAAAAACAAAATCAGCGGAAGCTGAACTAATAACTACGATCACTATTAAAAAATATCTGTTCAGAACTACTATCTTTAAATCAGTTACCCCCCCCCTTTTTTAACTTTCTGAACTGTTTTAATCCTTCTTTTAATTTTCTGATCATTACGGCTTTAAACGAATAAGAAGCTGAGTACCGTACGGATTTAACCGGGCTTTTTATCTTGTTCGCCCATACCCAGGTATTGACCTCACCTCCTCCCTCCTGTATTACGAAGTTTCCGTAACTGGGATGCTGCATAACGAGAAGGTGAAATATTTCCTTGATGTGCGGGACCTCTTTTTCCTGTTCTGACAAACTTCTGTGTGGTATGCCGCCGGTGACGTCACGCAGGGCTTCGGCCTCTTTATAAGTCCATTCATAATCGTCCCAGATTATCCAGCCATTTTCATTCAGCAGTTTGTCCACCAAATAAAATGAACTGCTGTCAATCGTCCAGTTTTTTGGACCATCAATGATAACCAGATCATATTTGGGCCTGCATACGTTGTCACAGTTAGCAGAACAGGAGGCTATTTCGTCATGCAAGAACCAGTTGTAACCAGTTTTCATCCTGTGAATTTCCACGTACCTGTCCAGTCCTAATGATCCTAACTGCTGTTCCGCGCTGGGACTGAACTTAACGTCTATCAGATCAACGCAGGTAAGTTTTCCCCGCCCAAGTTCGTCAAGTGCCGCGGCAATATAACAGCTCGCGGTTCCGTGACCAATACCAAGTTCCAG
>CAZUNK010000028.1:0-7819 GCA_964622285.1 uncultured Spirochaetia bacterium | reverse complement strand
TCCCAACGGCAGTTCCCATATATTCTTTCTTGGAAACGATATAGCGTCCGGGCAGAGACCCCAGGTCGTAGTTCCATCAGGAGTATGGCAGGGCAGCAGACTTGTGGAGGGAGGGGAGTTTGCTTTAATGGGAACAACGGTTGCTCCTGGTTTTGAACCGCAGGACTACGAGCAGGGAAACAGGGATGAGCTGACGAAAATGTTTCCGCAGCACAGAGACCTGATCCATTCTCTAACTTAGCTGACCTGACCCGTTCCTCTCTATGGAAGAGTACAATCTACCCCCATGCTGCAAACTGCGGGTGTGACAAGGGAGGCGTTACCTCTCAGGTCCATATACATGAGACTTGTCAGCCCGTCAAACAGATCGTCGTGTAGGGTCGTTATCATATTGTTCCTCAAATCCAGTGTCTGGAGACTGGTAAGTTCTTCAAACAAATTTTCATGAGGGTTTGCCATGTTGTTGTCAGCCAGCTGCAGCCTTGTGAGACTGGTAAGTCCGTCAAACAGATCTTCATCAGGGTTAGCCATTTGATTATCTTGCAGCTGCAACTGCGTGAGACTGGTAAGCCCTTCAAACAGATTTTCATGAGGAGCAGTCAGACTGTTTTCACCCAGACTCAGTATCTGGAGACTTGTTAGCCCATCAAACATGTCTTCTGGCAGGGTCGTCAGATCATTATTGGTTATATTCAGCCTTTCAAGACTTGATAGCCCATCAAACAGTTCTTCTGACAGGGTCGTAATATCATTTTCACTCAGACTCAGTTCCACGAGATTTGTAAGTTCGTCAAACACGTCCTCTGACAGGGTCGTCAGACCATTTGCACTCAAAAGCAGAAGAGTGAGACTTGTTAGCCCGTCAAACACGTCTTCTGGCAGGGATGATAAACTATTTCCCCACAAACGCAGTTGCCTAAGATTTGACAGCCCATCAAAGTCATTCGCTTGCAAAGAAGCAACGTTTTCTTCGCTTAGGTCCAAACTATTAATGCTCTCAAGTTGCTCTGCAGTAACTTCCCCACAGGCAGGGGAGCCGCTTATAGCGGCAATAATACCGTCTTGTACCTGCTGTGTGCGGTCGCAGATTCCTGAACTTGACACCGTCATTCCGACGACTATGCTGAACGTGAGAGTTGCCTCATCCCCGTCTGCATCCGTTGCCGTATAGGTAACGGTAGTGCTTGCTGCAGACGTGGGCGTTCCGCTCAGAACTCGCGTGCCACTATCAAACGCCAATCCATCCGGCAAAGGAGCTAAACTGTAGCTCAGCGGCATATCCCCTCCAGTTGCCGCTGGTAACGTCTCTGCTGCTATTGCCGAGCTGTGTATGTAATTCTTATCAGCTATCGTCTCTGAGCCAAAACTCGGCATAGGATCCCTTTCTTTCTCCGGATCATCGCAGGCTGCAAAAAAGACGCACAGCACTATTCCTAAAAACAATCCCCAAAAATTCCCTTTGATACTTATGTTCTTATTATTTCTATACATCAGATGGGCACCACCTATTATATTTGGATTTATCTGCTCTATCCTACCCCCCCCCCTTCATATTGTCAAGACAGGACGGCTACTTTATCAAAAATTGCAGGTCCCTCAGCAAGGGGGCATTTTAAAAATACGGATTACCAATACATAACAGACCGTCAAGCAAATATGAGGAAAAGGCTACCTGGCCACTGGAACTCGGATTTAAAGTTATGAGACTTAACAGACCATTAAAACCTTGGTTTTTAAAGTCGTACGGAACGGAAAAGCTACCCGCCTATGGCCTGTCTTAGTACCTGTCCTATATCTGCAGGGCTCTCAGCAGTTTGGACCCCTGATTCAGCAAGCGCTTTGAACTTGTCCTGGGCACTGCCTGAACTTCCCGATATTATGGCTCCCGCATGACCCATTCTTTTGCCTTTAGGAGCAGTTGCACCTGCTATGAAAGCTGCCACGGGTTTTGTAACTTTCTCACTTATAAAAGCTGCCGCCTCCTCCTCGTCACTTCCTCCGATCTCGCCGATAAGAACAATGCCCTTGGTTGCAGGATCATCCTGAAAAAGGCTTAAAGAATCTATAAAGGTCGTTCCAATAACCGGGTCTCCTCCTATACCTATGCACGTGGACTGCCCGATGCCAAGTTCAGTCAGCTGCCATACGGCTTCGTAAGTCAGCGTGCCGCTTCGGGAAATTATCCCGATATCTCCCGGCTTGTGAATGTAAGCGGGCATAATTCCAACTTTTGCCTCACCCGGAGTAATAACGCCGGGACAGTTGGGACCCACAAGTCTCGAGCGGGAACCTTTAAGCGCGTCTTTTGCTTTAATGATGTCTAAAGTGGGAATACCTTCGGTTATGCAGATTATCAGCTCTATTTCCGCGGCCGCGGCTTCAAGAACTGAGTCCATAGCGAAGGCGGCAGGCACAAAGATCAGGGACACGTTCGCATCTGTGTACTTCACCGCTTCCTCAACCGTGTTGTAAACTGAAAAACCCTCTACCTCAGAACCCCCTTTTCCAGGGGTGACCCCGCCCACTACCTGAGTTCCGTAATCTCTGCACTGCGTAGCGTGAAACAGGCCCTGACTGCCCGTTATTCCCTGCACCAGAACTTTGCTGTCTTTATTTACCAAAATGCTCATTAACAACTCCCAACTGCTAATATCTTTAATTGAAGTGCAAAATCATAACACAGCAATTTTGTTGTTCAACTCCTTAAAAACTACTCTATGTTCTGTATCTGCTCCCTGATCTTCTCCAGTTCCGAACGAAGAACGATCACCTGATGCGATATGTCCGCGTCTTTGGATTTGGCAGAAATCGTGCTGGCCTCCCTGTTCATCTCCTGAACAAGAAAATCCAGTTCCTTTCCCACCGGTCCTTTGCTGCGTGAAATTTCCACAAACTTCTCCATATGGGCATAAAGCCTGACAAGTTCCTCGGTTATATCGCTTCTTTCAGTCTGAACTGCGATCTCCTGATATAAACGGGCTTCATCCACTTTCACGTCTCTGAGTAAAGTCTGGACCTTTGTTTTAAGTTTTTCGAACGCCTGCTTTGAAAAGCTGTCTCTTTTTCTTTCAATCTTTTTTGTCCGGAACTTACACAGCCTGATCCGTCTTGTGAGGTCGCTTTTTAACTTTTTTCCTTCGCTGCGCCTGTTACTTTCCAGTTTGTTCAGAGCAGTGGTTAAAACTTCTTTAACCTTGCCCAGAAAAGACCGGGGCAACCCGTTGTTACCTGGGCTTTCATTAAAAAGATTTTTGAAAGTCAGCAGATGATCAAGCGTTACATCGTCTTTCATCCCAACGTCGGAGACAAAAGTTTTAAGAACCCTGACAAACTGCCTTGCTGCTTTTTTGTCAAACTTTCCTACGGCCGCGTCTTTACCCTCCACTAAGATCATCACTTTAAGCTTTCCTCTGTGCACGCGTTCTTTTACCAGGTTCATCAGTTCATGTTCAAATGAACTTACGGCGTCGGGCATATTTATTTTACAGTCCAGAAACCGGTGGTTCTCGGACCTTATCTCAACCAGGACCTTAAAACCATCTACCGTCCTCTTAGAGCTTGCATATCCCGTCATACTTTTCATAATCGTTCTCTTTTACTGTCTCCACCCAGATTTAAAGCCCAGGGGTATTTGCTGATGCAGCTATCAGCAGGCTTATTATCTGTAAGTTAATTCATCCGTGAGAAGTATTTACTTCTTGATATTAGCTAAACTATTCTATACTGTAAACCTTCACAATGAAACGGCTAATAACTTTCTCGCTGATATTCTGCATCCTTTGTATCATCTCGTGCGTCAGAGCGACCCAGCCAACACAGCAGAAACCTAAAACGAAAGTTTCCGCCACGCAGGTGGTGATCAAATTCCTTGAAGCTATCAGAAATGAGGATTTTTCGGAGGCTTCCGAACAGGTACATACCTTCTATTCGGACAAGGAAGGCTATACAAACAGTTTGAAGCACGCCTGGGAGACGTCGGATATTAAACTGCTGGATTTTAAGGTTCTGGGAAATCAGGTTTTTAAAAACACCGCAACGATATTTGCCGAACTGCAGAGGGGAAAAAAATCAAACGATGAAGTGGAACAAACAACTATGAAGGTCAAGTTTGACCTCAGCCTGCTTGGCAGGGAGTGGAAAATCATAAAGGACAGCTGCATTGAAAATTGCGCGGTCAACGATCAGCCGAACTGAAGGGTAGAAATAAATGGTCAAAGTAGCGGTATCAGGTGCAGGCGGCAGGATGGGAACAAGTATTCTTAAAGTCCTGTTCAACGACCCTGAAATAGACATAGTGGGAGCCACTGAAACCCCCGGGCACCAGCTGCTTGGATGCGATCTGGGAGTGATCGTAAACTCTGCAGATACTAATATAACGGTTACCCAGGACATGGGCTCTGCGTTCAAAGGCGCTGAGGTGGTGATTGATTTCACTACCCCTTCCTCAACTCTTCTGACTGCTGAGCACTGCAGCCTGAGCAACAGGTCCATGGTGGTTGGAACAACCGGCTTTTCCCCGGAGGAAAGGAAAAAGCTGGAGCAGATGGCTGAAAAAATTCCCATTGTGATCTCCCCCAACATGAGCATTGGTGTAAACCTTGCTTTTGAGATCACAGAACTTTTAGCCACCCGCCTCGGGGATGAATTTGACGTTGAAATAGTGGAGACGCACCACAAAGATAAAGTTGATGCTCCAAGCGGCACCGCCGTTGCTCTGGCAGAGGCAGTTGCACAGGGCCTGGGCGTTGATCCCGGCACGCACGTAAGATTTGAGAGGCGAGGGAACATCGGTAAAAGAAAAAAAGGAGAAATAGGCGTTCAGACCTTAAGGGGAGGGGACGTTGTGGGGGATCACACGGTAATGTTCCTTGGCAGGGGGGAAAGACTGGAGATCACGCACAGAGCGCTCAGCAGAGAGAATTTTTCAAGGGGCGTTTTAAGAGCGGCCAAGTGGATCGCAGGAAAAAAACCAGGCGTATACAGCATGAAGGACGTTCTTGGGATTTAGTATCAGAGCCGTTAAGATCCCTTACGCACCTTTCCCGCTGATTTAGCTTTCATGTACAGTTTCTCGCTGGAGCAAAAAGATCAGGGCAGCAGAGCACGCTGCGGCGTTATTAAAACACGTCACGGGTCTGTAAAAACTCCCGCTTTTATGCCCGTTGGCACGCAGGCGGCAGTTAAGTCCCTGGCACCGTCTGACCTCTGCGCGCTGGACGTGCAGATGATAATAACAAACGCCTATCATCTTTACTTAAGACCGGGACACGAAGTTATTAAGAAGCTGGGGGGCGTACATAAGTTCATGAACTGGCAAAGGCCCGTTGCCACTGACAGCGGCGGATTTCAGGTGCTCAGTCTGTCCAGAAAGAGAAAAATTTCAGAGGAAGGCATATCATTCCAGTCACATCTGGACGGCAGCACGCATCTGTTAACTCCTTCAAAAGCCATAGAGATACAGGAGTATCTGGGATCAGACATAATGATGTGCCTTGATGAATGCCCTCCTTCGGACTCCACAAAAGACCGCTTAAAAAAAGCCGTTGAAAACACGACCAGCTGGGCGCGCGGATGTAAAGAGGCACGAAAAGAGCACGGCGTTGCGCTCTTTGGGATCATACAGGGCGGAACTGACATGGACATGAGAAAACGGTCCGCGTGTGAACTTATGGAAATCGGCTTTGATGGATATTCGATCGGCGGGCTTGGAATTGGAGAAAGGGCTGAAAAGACCTATGAAACGACCCTTGGGTGCACAGATTTACTACCTGAAGAAAAAATCAGGTATCTTATGGGAATTGGAAAACCAGTTGATATAGTGGAAGCCGCAGCAAGAGGGGTTGATCTGTTTGACTGCGTTATTCCAACGAGGAACGCCAGAAATGGTTCCATCTTTACAAATAAAGGAAAAATAGTTATAAAAAATGCTCGGTATCTGGATGACAACGATCCTCTTGATAACGAATGCGAGTGTTACACATGCTTGAATTTTACAAAATCTTACCTAAGGCACCTGTTCATGGCGGGAGAGCTTTTAGCTTACAGACTGCTTACTCTGCACAACCTCAGCTATTATACCTCCTTAATGAAAACAGTAAGGAAATCAATATCTGACGGCAGCCTTGGTAAGCTGAGGAAAGAACTGCTGAGCATTGAGGAGAAAAGTAAACTTGAACCTTAAAAAAACAATCATTCTTTTACTGCCGCTTCTTACCTCGTGCATGCCGCCGGGAGAAGGCGCAGAAGGAGGTCCATCAGGTCTGATAGGAATAGCTCCCTTTGTAATTATATTTCTGCTGTTCTACCTGCTGATCCTGAGGCCCCAGCAAAAGCAGAACCGGCAGAGGGATGCACTTCTGAAAAGTCTCAAAAGAGGCGATAAGGTCATAACAGCCGGCGGTCTTCATGGAAAAATAACCGCCGTGGACGAAGAAGTTCTAACCGTTGAAATAGCCAAGGGAGTGAACGTGCAGGTATCACGGTCCAGCGTTACAGCTAAGACGGAACCGGAAACGCCGAATGCTAAACAGAAAAAATAAACTGAGAAAACTGCCCAAGGGATGGATCGCCGTTATTCTGGCCATCTCCATTTTATCATCGATCTTTCTTGTTCCAACGTTCGCGGGGGACTCTCTGCCGTCGTGGTGGTCAAAGGTGTTTCCAAGCAGCGGAATAAGGCTGGGGCTTGATCTGAAGGGCGGAATATTCATGCTCCTGGACGTGCAGACCAAAAAGGCCATTGAGCAGGAACTGAGCTCCATAGACGAGATCCTGAGGGAGTCAATAATTAAAAGCAACGGGCTCGTTAAACTCTCCAGCAGAGACAAGGATTCGTTAACTATGAGCTTTTACTCCGCAGAAGACGCCCGGGTGGCAAATCAGGCCGCGCTGGATAATTTTTCAAACGTGGCTTCAGTCAACCAAAAAGGCCTTGCTCTCACGATAAAACTAAGTTCCAACTACATGAATGAACTGAAGAAAAATTCCCTGTCCCAGGTAAAGCAGGTTATAGAGAACAGGGTGCTTGATTTTGGACTGGTGGAACCTTCCATTCAGACAACGGGTGAGAACAGGATACTGATTCAGGTGCCGGGAGCCTCTCATCAGGACAGACAAAGGATAGTTGATCTGATAAAAAGGGCGGCCGTGCTGGAATTTAAACTTGTACGCGCCTCAGCGCTCAACAAAGAAGCACTTCTTCAGTCAGCGGAGGTGGAAACTACCGAGCAGCTCAAAGCTAAAAACCTTCAGATACACAGAGGGGAAACCGGAAATCAGAACGAGCTTTTTTTTCTGGCCGATCAGCAGACCCTTGTTTCGGGCAAGTACATCTCCGATGCAAGAATAACGTTTGATAATTTCGGCCGGCCGGCGGTGCTTTTCAGGTTCAGGGGAGAAGGCGCCAAGATGTTCGGCGAACTGACCGGAAATAATATAGACAAAAGACTCGCCATTGTGCTGGACGGGGTTATTAAGTCCGCCCCGGTCATCAACGACAGAATAACCTACGAGGGGACTATAACCGGATCATTTACCTCGGAAGAGGCGAAGGACCTTGCACTGGTGCTCAGATCAGGCTCCCTCCCGGTGCCCGTAACGGTTGAACAGGAAAGGTCCGTGGGGCCTTCTCTGGGACAGGATTCCATAGAAAAAGGAAGGCTCTCCATGATAGTGGGAGGCATTCTTGTGATCGTTTTTATGGTTTTCTTTTACCGGCTGCAGGGTTTTATAGCGGACATTGCTCTTTTGCTCAATATGCTTTTCATAATGGGATTTTTATCCGCTTTTGGAATAACGCTGACGCTGCCGGGTATTGCGG
>CAZUNK010000027.1:0-14256 GCA_964622285.1 uncultured Spirochaetia bacterium | reverse complement strand
GGACATTTTTTTATTGGTTTGTCTTTGAAACCTTGCATTTCCTCAAATACATAATTACAGCCTTGGCATTGGTATTCATATATGGGCATTTAATGAATCTCCTGTAAAAATTGTATAGGATAGGTTAGTAATTATAATCTTTATAACAGTTTTATTCAAGAACAAGGCGTCATAATACGTAGTTTACATAATATCCCTTATCAGACGTAGTATATTATTGTGAAATTACATTAAAGATTAGCTATAACATACTTTAATTATTGTATTTATATCCTGTGTATAAAATCTTATTGAAAAAACTTTCATAAAACAGATTTGCTAATTGAAAGGATTATCAGTAGTATTTTCAGAAAAATAACATAAAGGTACAGGACCAATGAGCACAATATTCACCCAGATCATAAATAAGGAGATCCCAGCGGATATCGTTTACGAGGATGAACTCTGCATAGCATTTAAGGATATAAAGCCTCAAACGCCAGTTCATATCCTTATAATACCTAAAAAGGAGATCGTGTCTTTGGCTACAGCGGACCAGGAAGATCAGGACATTTTAGGGCATATCATGATCAAAACGGCTGAGGTAGCAAGAATTGCGGGGATTGAAGAATCTGGCTACCGTGTAGTGACAAATATAAACGCAGACGCTGGCCAGAGCGTTTTTCATCTGCATTTCCACATTTTAGGTGGAAGAAAGATGACATGGCCTCCTGGATAAGGTTTTTTTATTGCATTCCAAGTACTTCGGCATCTCTATCGCAGAGCATTCCACCATCTGCTCTTTCTTTTACCGTCTCATCGCGCTTCCAGGACCTTTCGCACCGGGCTTCTGCCGTTAGATCATTAACTTCGATCTTCAGAGCATTACCATTATGTATACTGAAACGGCTTACTCCGCAAAGATCCGCAAGCTCAGGTTCATAAGGTTTTATGACCTCCAGGAGATCAGTGCTTAAACTTACCTGAATACCTGCGTCCAGTGGGTTTGAGATCCCATGGGATTTAGCTTCTTCAAGTTGTTTCATACATCTGCTTCTTATGTCAAAAATCTCATTCCAGGCATTGTTCAGCTCTATATTTTCAACGCTGGGGAAGTCAGTAAGGTGTACGCTTTTACCCTCCTCCTGCTTTTGTCCAAGACATCTATATGCCTCATCAGCGGTGGTTACCAGTATTGGCGCCAGTAATCTTATTAAGCCGTCTGATATCCTGTACATAACGGTCTGGGAGCGGCGTCTGCGCCTGCTGTCTAGTTTGTCGCAGTACAGCCTGTCTTTTATAGCCGCCAGGTAAACCGCGCTTAACGTTTCAGAACAGAAGTTGAATATAAGCTCCCCTGCCCTTTTATAATCAAATTCAGAATAAGCTTGTTTTGTTTCTGTGACGAATTTTGAAAAATTTGCCAGAGCCCAGTAATCAATGGAAACTTTGTCCACGTCCATTTCAAAGTGTATTTTGTCTTTTTCAGGATCAAAATCAGTTGTATTGCCCAATAAGAACCTGATCGTGTTTCTGATCTTCTTGTATTCCTCAGCTGCAATTTCAAAATATTTCCAGTCCGCCTTTATATCGTTTGAGTATTTTAAAGTACTGACCCACCACCTGCATACGTCTGCTCCGTATGCCTTTAATATTTCATCCACCTCCAGTGCATTCCCACCAGATTTGCTCATTTTCCTTCCTTGAGCGTCAACCATGAACCCATGAGTAATAACTCTTTTAAATGGTGGTTCCCCTGTCACGCCGAGCGCCACGAGCAAAGATAAGTGGAACCAGCCGCGGTGCTGGTCAGAACCCTCCAGATAAAGGTCTGCCGGGTACCCTATATTACGTTCCTGATGTTTTAAAACTGCGTTCCACGAAGAGCCCGATTCGAACCAAACGTCAAATATATCCACTCCCTTCCTGAGCTTACCTTTAATCAATTCCGGATCGCTTTTTATCCAGTCCGGGGCATCGGGATCACCAGTGGGGTTGTAACCTTCAAGTAAATGCTCTGCATCTTCTATAAACCATGCATTTGAACCTTTGTCTTTTATCTTGGAAGCGACCAGTTCCGTGGTCTGCACCGTTAGCAGATAATCTTCATTATCGTTGATGAAATAAGGTATGGGAAGTCCCCAGGACCTCTGCCTTGATATACACCAGTCCGGCCGTGCTTCAAGCATGCCTCTTAGTCTGTTTTTTCCCCATTCGGGAATGAACTTGATCTCGTTCATTACGCTGTCAATGGCTTTTTCACGAAGCGTTCTGCCGTCTTTACCGTAAGGTTTGTCAACAGCTACAAACCACTGTTTGGCGGCCCTGAAGATCGTAGGGGTTTTGCTTCGCCAGTCGTGAGGATAGCTATGGGGATACTCCTCTTCATGGAACAGGCGGTTATTTTCTTTCAGTTTGCTGATCACCAGTTCATTTCCCTGCCAGACGTCTATGCCCTGCAGCCAGTCCGGAGCGGTTTTATCAAAAGTCCCATCTTCCAGAACGGGACAATAAATATCTAATCCTTCTTTCAGTCCGGTCTGGTAATCTTCCATTCCATGACCTGGAGCAATGTGAACAATGCCGGTTCCATCTTCAAAAGTGACGTATTCTGCATTGACTACCACGCCGCGCCTTTGTATGAACGGATGAACGTATGTAACGGAGCTCTCAGCAAGTTCATCTCCCCTGCACCCTCCGACTTTTTTAAACTTTTCTATACTTGCTTTACTAAAGACTTTTTCTGCAAGCAGTTCGGAAAGCACCGTGATTATATTTTTACCTCCGTGCGTTAATTCATAAAAACCATAATTTCCAGCCGGTGAAACGGCAACTGCCAGGTTTGCCGGAAGCGTCCAGGGGGTGGTTGTCCAGATCATAAAGTAGATGTTTTTTTCTGAGCTTTTGACCGGCAGAGGCAGGTTTTTGGGATTATCTATCTGAAAAAGGACAAAAACGCTTTTGTCGGTTCTGTCATAGTATTCAAGCTCTGCTTCTGCAAGAGCGGTCTGGTTTTCAATTGACCAGTGGACCGGCTTTAAGTCTCTGTAAACAAGGTCATTATCTATAAGCCTTGCAAACACTTCCAGAGTGCTTACCTCGTACCCAGGAACCATTGTCAGATACGGGTTATCATAATTCCCGGTTGTACCAAGGCGTTTCATCTGTTTTGATTGTATTTTGACGAATTTGCTGGCGTACTTAAAACATTTGTCCCTGATCTGCAGTTTTGTACGGTCTTTTGCACTGTCCCCCAGTTCTTTAAGTACCTTATGCTCAATAGGAAGCCCGTGACAGTCCCATCCGGGAACAAAATCCACGTTGTAACCTTCCATGGTCTTGGACCTCACAACAAGGTCTTTAAGAACTTTATTTAAAAGATGGCCAAGATGTATTGGTCCGTTTGCGTAAGGAGGTCCGTCATGGAAGATAAATTTCTCTCTGTTTTCAGATTGCCTTCGTATTCTTGTATAAAGGTCCTCTGAATCCCAGGTCTTCTGCATCAAGGGTTCAAGCTGATCCAAGTTAGCCTTCATTGGAAAGCTGGTCTTGGGAAGGTTCAAAGTGTTTTTATAATTGATCTTTTTTGTAGACATTATGTTTATAGCTGCAGGTGATGGAACACTGAAATTAGAACCTCTGCGTGTTTGCTTAATTCAGCCTTTTTCATTCTCAAAGAAAGACTCAAGTCCTTCATATAGCTCTCTGGAGAAAGCCACCCATTCCTCCCACTCTTCCATATAATCTTTGCTGCCATCAACCTGCTTTTTCAGTTTGAATCCGATTTCGGTGTATTCTATGGCAAAATTTCCGTTTTTATTTAATTTCTTCAGTAGAATATCTCCATATTTTCTGAGCATACTGATTATTTTACTGTCTGAGTCCCTGATCTCAGCCACAAAGTAGCCGTTTACCTGTGTTGCGGGCATATCCATCTGAAGATTGCGGAACTTGGTTCTGTTCATATCGTCCGCTTTCATGGAGATAAGTATTTCCATACTTAAAAGTTCCTTCTGACTTCTTATTAATATACTACAGTTTATTTACTGTGTGCGTACTGCTGCCGTAAAACATCTCAGCGGCCTCCATAAACGTTTCCGTAAGCGTTGGATGAGGGTGTACAGACATTGATATATCAGATGCCAGCGTTGCCATCTCTATTCCGAGCACGCCTTCAGAAATAAGTTCTCCTGCTCCCGCTCCCACTATTCCAACGCCAAGCAGCCGTTCAGTTTTAACGTCAAAGATCATTTTGGTTAATCCATCAGTTTTGTTCAGCGTTACAGCTCTGCCTGAGGCTCCCCATGGAAATTTGGTTACCTTTACATCAATATTTTTCTGTTCAGCTTCTTTTTCCGTCAGTCCACACCATGCGATCTCCGGGTCCGTAAAAACCACTGCAGGTACTGCGGACACATCGTATATAACATTTTCACCGGCAATGACCTCTGCAGCTACCCTGCCTTCATGCGTGGCTTTATGAGCGAGCATAGGTTCACCTGCCACGTCTCCCACGGCGTAGATATTAGGTTCATCCGTCCTTCTTTGTCTGTCCGTTTCAATAAATCCCGAGCTGTTTACCCTTACGTTTGTGTTCTCAAGTCCAATTCCTTCGGAATTGGGTTTTCGTCCAGTTGATATAAGCACTTTATCAAATTTACGTTCAAACCTGCCTTCTTTATCATTTTCAAATGTTACCGTTAAACCCTGCTTTGCATCTTTAATCTCAAGCACCTTTGTACCAAGCAGGATTGAACTGAGCTGCTTTTTCATCTTTTTATAAAGAACGTCTGTCAGGTCCTTATCTGCTGATTCAATTATAGAGCCGAGCATTTCCACGACCGTTACATTTGAACCTAAAGCTGCATATACCGTGCCCATTTCAAGTCCAATGTACCCTCCTCCGATGACCAGAAGTTCTTTCGGCACGCTTTCAAGGTCCAGGGCACCTTTTGAGTTCATTATTTTTTTATTGTCCACTTTTATTCCGGGCATGTCCGCTGGTCTGGATCCTGTTGCAATAATACAGTTTTCGAAATTGACTGTTTCTTCAGACCCGTTCTCTTTGACAACTTTTATTGTTTTTGGACTGGTAAGCAGCGCATTTCCTTTTATATAGTTGATCTTTCTTCTTTTTACCAGAAAGCCAGCTCCGCTCGTTAACTTGTTTATGATCTGGTTTTTCCATTTCACCATTTTTTTCAGATCTATACTGGGATCATTGTAAGTTATTCCCATTTCCTCTGCATGCTTGGATTCATTTAAAACGTCCGCAACGTGAAGCAGCGCTTTTGATGGAATGCATCCGCGGTAAAGGCATTCACCCCCTGGATTTTCTTCACGGTCTATCAGGGTAACTTTAAGGCCCATGTCCGCGGCTTTAAAAGCAGCTGGATAACCTCCTGGACCGGCGCCAATTATGGCCAGCTGTGTATTTATGCTCATTTAGTGTTTAGTGTCCTTCGAACAGAATTTTAAATGGTTCCTCAAGAGCTCGTACTATCCACCTTAAGAACTTTGCGGCTGCCACCCCGTCAATTATCCTGTGATCATAGGAGAGAGACAGGGGCACCATAAGCCTTGGCTCAAACTTTCCATCTGCGTAAAACGGTTCAACGTTTGATTGCGAGACTCCAAGGATCGCAACGTCCGGATAATAGATTATTGGTGAAAAATACGTTCCTCCCACGCCTCCGAGATTACTGACGGTAAAAGTACTTCCTTTCAGTTCATCAGGGGCGATCTTTTTATTTCGTACCCGGTCTGACAGGTCTGAGAGTTCCGATGCGATCTCTATAATGTTTTTATGGTCAGCGTTCCTTATATTAGGAACAAAAAGCCCGCGATCAGAGTCAACAGCAAAGCCTATATTGACAAACTTCTTATAAATTATCTCATTGTGCTCTATATCTATACTGGCGTTAAACTCCGGAAAAACTTTCAACGCTGAAGCTACGACTTTGATCAGAATAGGAGTAATGGTCAGATTTCCTCCGGCCTCTTTGGCTTTTTGTTTATTTTTTTTCCTCAGTTCATCTAATTCCGTTATATCAGCCTTATCATGCTGAGTAACGTGGGGAATAGTCCAGGCCATTGAGAGGTTTTCAGCCGTGAGCCTTCTTACGGTGGTCATCTTTACCTTCTCAATTTCTCCCCATTTGGTAAAATCAGGAAGTTCCGGAAGATGTGGTTCGTATTTTCCTCTATGGGTGGAGGTATGTGAGTCATAGGCAATTACTATGCTCTTTGCATGGTTAAGGACGTCTTCAGCCGATATTCTGCCCCCTGGACCAGTTCCGGACACTTTACCGATATCAACTCCAAGCTGCCTTGCAAGTTTTCTGGTGGAAGGAGCCGCCGGAACAGGCGTTTTTTCTTCTCCCGTTTTCTCTGCCTTGGTAATCGGGATTATATTGTCTATTTTTTCATCACTTTTCTTAACTTCCTTTTCTGCGGCCTCCCCTGCCTTTCTGTCTGGTTCCTTTTTACTTTCTGATGACGGTGGCTGCGGTTCATTTTTGCTCTTTTTTTCTGATTTATCCACCGGTTTTACATCGTATTTCTGTGGCTGCTTTTCTTTTTTTACTTTTTCCGTCTTTTTTTCCACAGGAACTTTTGCCGCAGCTTCCGAGCCGCCATTAACTTTTGCTATCACCTGTCCTATTTTTATGGAGTCTCCCACGCTTACGAGCACTTCCTGGACCGTTCCATCATAAGGAGATGGAAGTTCAATAGCAGCTTTATCGGTCTCTATTTCAATGACCGGCTGTTCTTTCTTTATGGAGTCTCCGTTTGATATGAAAACATTTATAACCAGAGCTTTTTCTATGCCCTCGCCAATTTCAGGGAGTGATATATCATTCATTACAGTTCCTCATACGAACAATGGATTTGGTTTATTAACGTCTATTTTTAAATGTTTTCTGGCTTTACTGAGCAGTTTCTGATCAACGGACCCTTCTTTATGGAGTTCCACCAGGCTTGAGTATGCTATATGTTCTGCATTGACCTCAAAATGATACCTGAGCATTTCTCTGTTGTCGCTTCTGCCAAAGCCGTCTGTACCGAGCGTTACAAGATCCTTGGGGAACCATTTTGAGACCGTGTCAGCAACTGCTTTTATATAATCACATACTGCAACGTACACGCCACCTCGATCATTATCTAAACATTGTTCAATATAGCTTTTTTTACGCTTTTTCCCCGCGTTCAGAATATTCCACCTGTCCGTGTCCTGTGCGTCTTTGTAGAGTTCCTTATAGCTTGTAACGCTCCAGATGTCCGAAGTGATCCCGTAATCCGTTTTCAGTATTTCTGAAGCTTTTATCACCTCATTTAAAAGGCCGCCGCTTCCAAAAAGGTTTACGTGTTTACCGGAATTTCTGTCCGGGTCCTTTTTAAAGCAGTACATGCCTTTGACGATACCTTCTTCTGCGCCTTCCGGCATCTCCGGCTGTTCATATATTTCATTTAACAATGTTATATAGTAAAAAACGTCTTCATACTCCATGTACATTCGCCTGATACCGTCTTTAATGATGACTGCAAGTTCGTAAGCGTAAGCGGGGTCATAGGCTATTATAGTTGGATAGGAAAAAGCATAATGGTGACTATTGCCGTCCTGGTGCTGTAGCCCCTCTCCTGCAAAGGAACTTCTACCCGAAGTGCATCCGATAAAAAAACCCTTGCACTTCATGTCTGACCCTGCCCAGATCAGGTCGCCAACGCGCTGAAAGCCGAACATTGAATAGAAAGTGAAAAATGGAATGGTGTTAACGCCGTGGGTGGCGTAGGCGGTTCCAGCGGCTATGAACGATGAAAACGCTCCTGCTTCAGTTATTCCCTCCTCCAGTATCTGTCCATCCGTTGCTTCTTTGTAGTAAAGAAAAGTATCGGAATCCACAGGCTCGTAAACCTGTCCTATATGTGAATATATACCTGCCTGCCTGAAAAGGGATTCCATGCCAAACGACCTTGCTTCATCAGGAATGATAGGCACTATCAGTTTGCCTATGTCCTTATCTCTCAGAAGTTTTGAAAGCATTCTTACGTAAGCCATGGTGGTTGCTGCGGGCCTGCCGCCGGATCCTTTATAGAACTCATCAAAAACCGTTTCATCGTATTCTTTTATAGGCTTGCCAAGCACTTTTCTCTCAGGCAGGTAACCGCCCAGCTTTTCTCTTTTTTGCTTCAGATACTCAATTTCAGGACTGTCATCGTCTGGCTTGTAAAAAGGCGCTTTGGCAACGTCATCATCCGATATTGGTATACTGAAACGCGTTCTGAACTCCTTAAGCTCTTCTTCATTCAGTTTTTTCTGGTTATGAGTAACGTTCCTGCCTTCTCCGGTTTCCCCCAGTCCATATCCCTTTATGGTTTTTGCAAGAATGACCGTTGGTGCTCCTTTATGCTCCACGGCTTTTTTGTACGCCGCGTAGACTTTTTCACTATCGTGCCCTCCCCTTCTCAACCTCTCAAGGTCATGATCTGAGTACATTTTCACAAGATCTTTCAACTTCGGATGAGTACCAAAAAAATGCTCTCTTATGTACGCACCGTCTTCAACTATATACTTTTGATAGTCACCGTCCACGGCGCTTTCCATTCTCTGGACCAGCAGTCCATCTTCATCCTTCTCCAGAAGAGCGTCCCAGTCGTTTCCCCATACCAGCTTAATAACGTTCCACCCTGCCCCTCTGAATATTCTTTCAAGTTCCTGTATGATCTTTCCGTTTCCTCTGACCGGACCATCCAGTCTTTGCAGATTGCAGTTCACTACAAATATAAGGTTGTCGAGACTTTCTCTTGACGCAAGGGTTATTGCTCCCAGTGATTCAGGCTCATCGGTTTCACCGTCACCCATGAAAACCCAGACCTTACTGTCCGTGTTTTCTTTTATTCCTCTGTCTTCAAGATACCTGTTGAACCTTGCCTGATAGATCGCCATAATGGGAGAAAGTCCCATGGAAACGGTTGGGATTTCCCAAAAATCCGGCATAAGCCATGGATGTGGGTAAGAGGACAGCCCACCACTGTAGGTCAGTTCTTTCCTGTAGTGTCTTATCTGTTCAATTGTAAGCCTTCCTTCAAGGAAAGCACGGGCGTATATACCTGGAGCAGCGTGCCCTTGAAAATACACGATATCCCCATCCTGGTCCTTGTTACTGGCTTTTAAAAAGTGATGGAACGCCACTTCAAACAAAGTAGCACAGGAGGCGTAAGTGGAGATATGACCACCTATGCTCTCGTCGTTCCTGTTGGCCCGCACGACCATTGCCATTGCGTTCCACCGTATGATGTTCCTGATCCTTCGCTCTATGTCCAGGTTTCCTGGATACTTGGGCTGCTCGCTGACAGCAATTGTGTTTATGTACGGCGTATTGGCGGTGTAAGGCACTGCTATGCCGGCTTTTTGTGAATATATCTGCAGGTTTTTGAGCAGATTCTGAACCCTGTCGGGACCAGACGTTATAAGAACGGACTCCAGAGATTCTATCCATTCTTTATTTTCTATCTCTTCTTGAGGTTCTGTAGTTTCATTTTCTTTATATGACATAGACGTTCCTTATCTGGTTAATTTAATTGATAATGAAATAATTAAAAGGTTTTATCACAGATGCAGATGCAACTGCTTAAGTAACGCCGCTGACGGGAAAATCATTTCCATGGCCGGTTTTTCTGTTGACCGGAACGGGTATGCATATATAATATGCCTCTATGAAAAAATTTGATCTAACCGTTATTGGGTCTGGTCCCGGGGGGTACATTGCAGCAATACGTGCTTCACAGCTTGGCATGAACGTTGCGGTAATTGAACGGGACAAGCCCGGGGGCGTCTGTCTGAACTGGGGCTGCATACCTTCCAAGGCAATACTTAAATGCGCCGAAGTTTACAACTACGTTGTTGCTTCGGAGAGTTACGGCGTTAAAACAAATGGGGTTTCTTATGACTACTCAAAAATAATAGATAAAAGTCACAATGCCTCATCAACTTTGAACAAAGGGGTGGAGTTTCTGCTTAAGAAAAACAACGTTGCCCTTTTCAAGGGAGCTGGAAAGATCGTAAAGGAGAACCAAATAGCCGTTCTTAACAAACAAACCACCGAAATTCATTCAGATAAAATACTTATAGCCACCGGCTCGGTGCCAAGAACAATTCCTGGTCTGGAAATAGACGGCAAGATAGTTATGACCAGCGACGAGGCGATCAGGCACCGTGAAATCCCAAAGTCCATTGTGATTATAGGGGGCGGTTATATAGGGGTGGAATTTGCCTATGTTTACCGCTCTTTCGGCAGTAAAGTCACGATAGTTGAAATGGAAAAAAACATCATTCCAGGTGCTGATGAAGAAGTTGCACGGGAACTGCAGAAAGTGTTCAAAAGCTGCGGGATAGAAATACTTACTGAAACCAAATACAGCTCTGTCAAAAAGCAGAAAACATCCGCCACCGTAACGGTTGAGAACATATCCTCAGGTGAGAAAAAGGATATAAAAGCCTCTCTGGTTTTAGTTGCAATCGGACGAAGAGCGGTTGCAAATGCTTCTCCTTCCTCTTTCAGTTACTACGGAAAAAGTGAAAGCCTTGGGCTTGATGAAGTCGGCGTTGAGCTGGATGGCAGCGGCTTTATCAAAATTGACGAAGACTATATGACGACCAAAAGCGGTATTTACGCCATAGGCGACGTAACCGGTCCTCCTCTGCTGGCACATAAAGCTTCTGAAGAAGGCGTTGCGGCAGTGGAGATCATGAACGGAATCAGAAGCAAAGTCCACTACAACAGAATACCCGGCTGCGTTTATTGCCAACCTGAGGTAGGAACTCTTGGACTTACTGAAAAGCAGGTAAAGGAGCAGGGATTTGACTATACCGTCGGGAAATTCCCTTTTAAAGCCGCAGGAAAGGCAGTTGCGGTGGGTGATACGGACGGCTTTGTAAAAATAATTTCTGATAAAAAGACCGGTGAGATACTGGGGGCTCATATAATCGGACACGGGGCCACAGAACTGATAGCTGAACTTACTCTGGCGTCCTCTCTTGAGGCCACGCCTCTTGAAATTGCGTACACCTCCCATGCCCACCCTACTCTTTCCGAAGCGATCATGGAGGCTGCGCTGGGAGCACTAGGAAGAACACGTAATTTCTAAACCCTGAACTCATCAGCTATGAGCACGCTTGATATATACCACCTTGGAACAATTGATTACAAGAGCGCCTTGCATATGCAGTTAAATCTGCTTGAAAAGAGAATTAACGAGGAGATAAACGACTCTCTTTTGCTGCTTGAACACCCTCCAACTATCACAATGGGCAGAAGTGGTAAACGGTCCAATCTTCTTATTTCCGATGATTATTTAAAAAGCAGGAACATAGAGTTTTTTGAAACGAGCAGAGGAGGAGATATAACGTTTCACGGTCCTGGACAGATCGTATGCTATCCGATCATCAACCTCAATCATCGTACAAAAGACGTTCATAAGCATATAAGGGACCTGGAAGAGATAATTATAGAGGTCCTAAGGGAATTCCAAGTTGAAGGACAGAGAATAGAGGGACTGACCGGAGTATGGACCAAGGGATGTAAGATCGCATCCATTGGAGTGGGCATAAGGAGGTGGACAACCTATCATGGGTTTGCCGTTAACGTGAACAACGACCTTGATTTTTTTGACCTTATAATCCCATGTGGAATTACTGACGTTAAAATGACCTCAATAAAACGCTGTAATGGTCCTGAAGATCAGATAGATACAGGTTCTGTCGGCAAGACCATTGTGGAAAAGTTCACTGACAAGTTCAACTACTCTGCAGTAAAGGAAAGATCATCAACTCCTGACTCAGCAGAACCTGTTTAACTTAACCTTATTCTCTTTCAAGAATGAAAACAGTTCATTATCAATTGACTGGGGAACTGATCTGCCCCGTTTCAGGGTCAACTGATCTACAGGGATTGCTGAAGAAAGCCCAGTTGCTGGTGCAGGTGCTCATATTTAGAACGTCCAGCTGTGTTCCATCATCGTCCAGAACTGGTATGGGAAGGTTTTCAGAGCCGGAGGATTCCTGTACAAGAACGTAGGGACACTGAATAATATCTGCGTTCTGGGGAGCGTTGGGACGACCTACCCAGAATCCACGCCATTCTTTTTCATTTGTAGCATGTTGTACGAGGTTGTATATTCCGGGATTAATGAACTCACCAGGGCTGGATTCAGCATTGGTCTGGTAGAACAGAACCAGGGAGTTGCGTCCAGGGTTTCCGTTACCGTCCATTTGATTAGAACCAATATATCCTACTTGCCTGAAATCGTGCCGCACGCCACTGTCGTCAGTGAATATGCTTGTGGAAAGTATGCTGTTTTCTCTGAACGTTACATCCTTGATGACTTCAAAATCGCATATTGGCATACCGTCTGAACCCTGGGTTGTAAAATACCCTACCCATTCTGTAGAGGTTGAAGAATCGTCGTTATCACATCCAATCATCATTGCTCCGGCAGTAAGAAAAACCCCTATTAATACTGAAATAATCTTTTTTCTGTAATGTTTTAGCATGTATATCCTCCTAAGAACTGTCTCAAACTGTTAAAAACAGTTTATCATTAAAAAAGTGTTTTTTTCAATATAAAAAACTGTTCTTTAACTCTAAGTTCAGTCTCATGCTGCTTTTTTATATGATATATTATACGAGGTCGGGTAAAACTCATGGAACTCAGAGAGATAATAATAGCAACTAAGAACAGAGGAAAGGCGGCTGAATTTTCATATTTGCTCGGCAGCTGCTTTGATCAGGTCAGATCTTTGCTGGATTTTGACCCAGCGCCGGAAATAGTGGAGGACGGGAGTTCATTTGAAGAAAATGCCCTGAAAAAAGCTCATATTACCTCTGCGTTTTTCAATAAACCGGCAGTTGCCGATGACTCAGGCCTGGTAGTGGCTTCTTTGAACGGAGAACCGGGGATTTATTCTGCAAGGTACGCGGGTGAGAACAGTACCGACGACCAGAACGTCAACAAACTTTTAAAGAATATAAGAGCCATAAACGACAGAAAGGCCAATTTCGTGTGCGTGATAGCTTTTGCTTATCCCGGCGGCACGAGCAAACTGTTCAAAGGGATATGTAACGGAGTGATAATAGATGAAAAAAGAGGAAACAACGGATTTGGCTATGACCCGGTTTTTTACCTGCCGGAGATGAAAAAGACCATGGCTGAGCTTGACCCTGCTGATAAGAACAGGATAAGCCATAGAGCAAAAGCCACTGGAAAGCTAATGGATCATTTAATATGCACTTCTTAGATGTTGAAAGAAATAAAATCATTAAATATAATTCTCAACGGGTAATGATATGGCACTCAGGGATCTATAATGGTTTTTTTTGTAAAATCAGATGTTTTATCAGTCATTACGCTTTAATTATGGAAGTTTTTTCAAGGTAAACAGGGACTTAAACATTAATGTTTTTAATTAAAAATTTGATTTAACTTACTTTAATGCAAACAAAATTTATTTTTATTACAGGCGGCGTAATGTCATCATTAGGAAAAGGCATTGCAGCTGCGTCCCTTGGTCACCTGCTTGAGTGCAGAGGCCTTAACGTCACACTTCAGAAATTAGACCCGTACATAAACATTGATCCTGGAACAATGAACCCATTTGAGCACGGAGAAGTGTTCGTAACAGACGACGGCGCTGAAACTGATCTGGACCTGGGCCATTATCAAAGGTTTACAAATTGTAAACTGAGCAAGAAAAACAACATTACAACCGGACAGATCTATAATTCAGTAATAAACAAGGAAAGAGAGGGTAAGTTTCTCGGTAAGACCGTACAGGTAATCCCACATATAACCGATGAGATCAAAAGACGCATACTGATCCTGAGCAAGACAAGCAACGTGGTCATAGTTGAGATAGGCGGAACCGTTGGAGATATTGAAAGCCTTCCGTTTCTTGAAGCCGTCAGACAACTCAGGAGCGAGCTTGGAAGGGAAAACACCTTGTTCGTTCATCTAACGCACGTTCCCTATGTCATGGCCGCAGGTGAGCTTAAAACAAAGCCAACCCAGCACAGCGTAAAGGACCTTCTTCAGATCGGTATCCAGCCCGACGTACTTCTCTGCAGAACTGACAGGTTCCTTCCGGACAGTATCAAGAAAAAGATCGCTCTTTTTTGCAACGTTAAATTAGAAGCGGTAATAACTGCAAAGGACGTTGATAACATATATGAAATACCACTGATCTTCTACCAGGAGAAATTTGATGAAATTGTAGTGAAC